>NZ_AWFE01000071.1:0-50562 GCF_003263315.1 Hyphomonas sp. GM-8P | reverse complement strand
GCCGTCACCGGGAAAACGGATGAAATCGCAGGCCGAAAGGGTCAGCAGCGCGGCGGCGCCAAGCAGGAGGGAACGCGTCTGGGTCATCAGCGCGACCTCACCGCAACAAGGGAGTCTGCGATGGAGAGGGCGTCTTCCTCACTGATGCAGTCGGCATGCTCGCCCTCGGCGACGGTGCATTCAAACTCGATCAGATAGTCGGCGCCATATTTCGTGAAGGCGACCTGCGCGCCGCTCATGGTGGGGATGAAGCGCATCGGCGTTTCGGTCGTGCCCGGCGCGCGCTCGCCAATGATTTCGTTCGTGCCATTGACGACGATGTTATAGTCCGTGCCGGGATAGAAGGCGAAATAGCCATCGCTCAGTGGTTGGAATTTTACGTCCGATTCTGCGCCCTGCGGCAGGACGATGCCGGTCGGCAGCATGACAGGCACCGGCGGCGGGTCGCCTTCCTGCGATGCGGCCATGAAATTCCCGCTGGTGCCGGAATTGGATGCAACGTCGTCGCGGGCAGCCAGCCAGTCGATGGTGGCTTCCTGGCTCATGGCTTGCGTGTAGACCGGCTTGTCCACTGCAGCGGCAGGAACGGTTTCTTCCGCCGGGGTCGTATCCACCGGTTCGGAAATTTCGGTGCCGGCATCGTCTCCCATGCCCCGAATGAACTTGTCACAGCCAGCAAGACCCAACAGGGCGCAGGCGGGCACCAATGCAATGGCAATCCGCTTCCTCATGGCAATTATTCCTTTCCGGGTTGGGCCACATAGTCCGGATCGGCATAGGCGACGCTGTCGACCTGCATGATCCGGCTCTGAATTTCGTTGATGGTTGCGCGCGTCGGCTCAAGGCCGGGCGGCAGGCGATATCCCAGCCGGATCTCGCCTGAATAGCTGGCCCCGACGAGCCGGAAATCCTGCAGCACCGGATAGCGCGACTGCAGATTGGCCCAGGCGATGTCGGCGGCGGCGCGGTCACGCTTGAAATTGCGGGAGATCACGTCGATCTCCGGCTCGCCCTTGATGCGGACGATATAGACGATTTCCGTCCCGTCCGCGCTGATCTGGGCAAGTTTGGTCTCTGCCGGCGTTCTCGTTTCAGCCGAAGCAGGCAGTTCCGCAGGGCGGACCACAGGCAACGCGTCGCCGGGGCGGAGTTCCGGAACAGGGGCGACCTTTTCGCGGGCTGGCGTCTGGACGGCCGCTTGCTGTGCGATCGGGGCATGGGCCGGTCCGCCGGACCCGGCCATGACGAAGATACCGGTTGCCCCGGCCAGCATGGCGAGGCCCACAAGCCCCAGCGGGCCGCCAAGATGGGGAGGGGGCTGGCCGCCGCTCATTCAGTCTCCACCGCCGGAGGTGCCGACCGGTTCCGGCACGTTTGCAAGGTTCAGGATGCGCCCGCCGCAGGGGCGGCGGCACATGCCATCAGAGCCTTCGATCGGGGTCGTTCCCGGATAGTCCGAGCAGAGGCCCGCACATTGCAGGTCCGTACGCGGATCGGTGGCGGCGAGCAGCTCTGACACAAGCTCGTCCGATGTGGCATCCGGGGTGCGGGCCTTCAGCAGAGCCAGCGCTGCCGAGACGTGTGGGGCCGCCATCGAGGTACCCTGCTCATAGGCGTAGTAGCAATCCTGTACCGCTTCGCCGGTGACCGGGTCGTAGCAATCGGTCGAGGCTTTGGTGGAGAGGATGCCGTCCGGGCGGGAGTCATTGTCGTCGTCCCGGGCCATTTCCCCGCCGGGAGCGAGAATGTCGACGCCGTCGCCGAAATTCGAATAGGCGGTGATCTCGCCGAGGGCGTTCCCGGCCGCAACGGAGATGACATTGTCACAGCCGCCGGGGGCGTAATAGGCCGTGTCGATGCGGGCGTTGCCAGCCGCGGAGACGACGACCGCGCCGCGGTCGGTCACCGAGTCGATCGCATCCTGCAGCGAGGCCGGGCAGTATTCGAACAGGCCGATCGACAAATTGATGATGTCGGCCGGATTGTCGTTCCAGACTTCGCTGCCGTCTTCGCCTTCGGCCGGGATCAGGCCGGCGGCCCAGCGGATGGCATCATTGATGTCGGAAAGACGCCCGCCGCATTTGCCGAGGGCGCGAACTGGCACGATCTTCACGTTCCATGCGCCGCCCGCGACGCCTGCGCCATTGTTGGAGGCCGCTGCGCCTATGGTGCCGGCGACATGGGTGCCGTGGAAGGAATCGGCAGAACCGGGCACAGCCGGGTTACAGAGATCGCCCGGATCGTTCGGATCGGAATCCCGTCCGTCGCCGTCATTGCCCATGCGCGGGTCGGAAACCATGTCCCAGCCCGGTGCGATATTGGCTGAGGCGGCAATGTCCGGATGGGTCATCTGCAGGCCGGTATCGACCACGGCGACGACGACATCGGAGGAGCCTTCGATGCCCTGCCGGGTCCAGAACTCCTGGAAGCCTGCGCCGCCCAGCGACTGGCCTTCACCGGAGCCCCTCGGTTTCATGTCCCATTGCAGGTCCCAGAGCGGATCGTTCGGGGTCACTTCCACTTTCACCGGCGTGGTGGAGCCGGTTGTGGGCGTAACGCCGCCCGAGGTGGACGGAGAGCCAGCGGGCGGACGGCGCACGAACTGGTTCTCGAAGATGAAGTCCTTCTCGACATATTCGAACTGGCCTGAGGCGCGCAGGTCATCGACGAAACAATTCGTTGCGAGCACCGGGTCAGCCTCGATCGCTTCCAGATCGTTCGGGTCCGGACATCCGGTGCCTTCGTCGATGGCAAGGAAGCTCAGCGATGGATCCTTGGCATCTTCCGGGGAGAAGAGGGTCGGCCCGGCGCCAGCCACCTGGATCACCATCTGGCCTTCGCGTGACAGGGTCACCTCGGCGTTCATCTTGTACTTGGCCAGCGTGTCCAGCATCACGGCATTGGCGTCGCGCTGGGCGACGATGGCCTCACGGTTGACCAGCGACCGGCGGGCAATCTTGCGGGCGGCCAGTTGCTCTTCGACTGGGGCGGATTCCAGTGAGCGGGGCTGCAGCGAGCGCGTTTTCGAGACAGGGGCAGGTTCGACCTTCGCCCTTGTCTGCATCGCCTGGGTTGCTTCCTCAACCCGCTGCAGGGACTGCTCACGCGCTTTCGGGTCGAGCTTCACACGCGGTGAGATCCCGACCTCCGGACGAAACAATTCCAGCGACCGGGAGGCTAGGGCGCGGGCACCTGCATCCGGTGCGGGGGCCGCTGCAACAGGCGCTTCCATTGCTTCTGCCAGAGCAGCCTCGTCCTCGATGTAGAGGTCGCCGTCTTCGATTTCCGCCATGGCCTCAGCCGGGGGGATGTCTGCCGGCTTCGCGATCACGGACAGGACGGCAAAGGCCGGCTTGTTGGTCGGCTGGCCGGAAATGTCGCTGATCACCTTGCCAGCAATCGCGCGGGCCTCCACCGGCACGGACCGCATAGGATCCTTCTTGTCGGCCTGATCGACGATGGTCTCGCCGGTAATCTGCCTGAGGGAGACTTCTGCGATCTCCCGGGCGCGTTCGAGCCGTTCGCTCTGGCGGTCGCATGCCGAGACGAGCAGCAGGCTGGTCAGCGCTGCCCCGATCAGGAGACGCGCTGATTTGGTGGACTGGTTCGACATGAGAACGTTCCCCGTGAGTTTCTCAAACAACATCCCAGCCTGCCTAAATTAACCCTATGGAAAGATTATGACGCCGTTTCCGTCCTGTCCAACCCAAAGGCATTTATTGACAGGCCAATGTGGCGAATGATCGTCCCGCAGGCCGCCTGTCTGACCCTGGGTGATGAGCCCGCCAGATCGTTTTCCTGTCTGGACAAGCCCGATGACGCGGCAGATGAAGAGAGAATGAGCGAGGGGAGCAAGGAGCCGCCAGACCTGTCGCGCCCGGACCGCCGTGGCGCGTTTTTCCTGTTGTTCTTCTGCCTGATGGCCATCGGCGCCGGGAACACGATGCTGATCGCCGCCGTGCTGCCGCCGCTTTCGCGCGAAGTCGGCCTGCCGGACTGGATGGCCGGGGCCGTGTTTGCCCTCTCGGCCTTCTTCTGGTCGGCCTTTTCCCCAGTTTGGGGCAAACAGTCGAACCGGATCGGACGGAGGCCCATCGCGGCGCTGGGTCTGGCCGGGTATTCGGTCTCCATGCTGCTGCTCTACCTGTCCGGCCTTGCCGCCATGACGGGTGCGATCACCAGCACGCTGCTGATCTTCGCATGCCTTGCCATTTCGAGGTCCTTCTTCGGTATTTTCGGTTCCGGTACGAACCCGGCGGCGCAGGCCTATGTCGCCGACCGGACGAGCCAGGCCGAGCGGCGAGACGAGATTGCCTTCATTTCCTCGGGTTTCAGCGTTGGCACCGTGGTGGGCCCCGCCTTCGCGGCGGCGCTGGTCGCGACAGCGGGAATTCTCAGCCCGCTTCTGCTGACGGCGGTGATCGCTGCGATCATGGCGGCGCTTATCTGGTTCCGCCTGCCGGAACAGCGCGAGCCGATCACGGATGCCACGCATCTGGATATGGAGACCAATGCCCGGGGGCTCTGGCATTCGCGGGATGTGATGCCCTTCCTCGTCTTTGCGGTCTGCCTGTCATTGGCAACCGGTATCCTGACGCAGGTTTTCGTCTTTTCAGTGATGGACAAGCTGAATGTGGGCGGGCCGCAGGCGGCGCAGTACACCGGGCCGGCCTTCACCGTCGGCGCGATGGCGGTGCTTCTTGCGCAGCTCGTGCTGATTCCGCGCATGAAGATGCGCAACAAGACCCTGATGGTCGTCGGTTGCGTACCGTTGGTCCTCGGCGCGCTGCTCATGATCGTGGCGAAGGATTTTGCCACGCTCGTGATGGTGCAGTTCCTGTTGGGGCTCGGGCAGGGGCTCGCCCGGCCGGGTTTCTCCAGCGGCGCTTCGCTAGCCGTGTCGCCCCAGCTGCAGGGCAATGTCGCGGGCCTTGTCATTTCGGCGAACGGGATGGGCTATATCGTGACGCCCTTCTTCGGTCTTTTCGTCTACCAGTATGTCGGTGCGAACATCCCGTTCATGATCGCGGCCGGCCTGTTGGTGTTCATGGCACTCTACGCCTGGTTCGCCCTGCGCGACGGCGTGGGCGAATTCGATCCCGACGAAGACCTCTGAGGGCTTAGTTGGTCGAGGCTGTGCCGACGGTCTGGCCGGTGAGCAGTGCCAGCATGCCCTTGGTCGGATACCCGTCTGCCACGACGCCTTGCGACTTCTGGAAGCCCTGCAGCGCGGTACGGGTCTTGCGGCCCGGAATGCCGTCCACCACGCCCGCATCGAAGCCGCGTGAATTGAGGTTCGCCTGCAGGATCTTGATCTCTGCCACGGTCAGCGGCTCGATCTCCGTCGGCCAGACGGCGACCGGCACTTTCTTGCCGGTGAAGGCGTCGCCCGACAGGCCGACCGCGAGGGCGTAGGAGTCGGCATTGTTGTACCGCTTGAACACCTTGAAATTGTTGAAGATCAGGTATTTCGGCCCGGTCGCGCCCGCGGGCAGCCAGAGTTCGGCATATTCGGCGCCGCCAGTATCGAAGTCGCCGCCGCGGATCGGGATGATGCCATAGCCGCGCCAGGTCTCCATCCGGCGCTCGTTTCCGTCCGCCAGCGAGAAGTCGAACCCGGTCGGCACGATCACTTCGATGCCCCAGGGCTGGCCGGGCGACCAGCCGGAAGATTTCAGATAATTGGCCGCCGAGGCGAGGGCGTCGCCCTCATTCTTCCAGACATCCTTTTCGCCATCGCCGTCGAAGTCCTGCGCGTAGGCATAATAGGTCGACGGCATGAACTGGGTCTGGCCCATGGCGCCGGCCCAGCCGGCGATCAGGTCATCCCGGTGGGCATCGCCGCGTTCGACGATTTTCATCAGGGTCAGCAATTCGCCTTCGGCAAAGGATTTGCGGCGGCCTTCCACGGCCATGTTGGCCAGCGTGTTCGGGCCATCGAAATTTCCGATGACCGCGCCGAAGGAAGATTCCATTCCCCAGATGGCGGCGATGTACTCGGCATCGACGCCATATTTCGCTTCGATGGCGGCGAAGAGGTCGGCTTCATTGTGAAGGTGGGAGGCGCCATTGGAGACGCGGCTGTTGCCGAGCGGGACTTTCAGATAGTCCCAGATCGGTTTTGCGAACTCGGCCTGATCGCCGATGCCGACGGCCGCCGCCTGGAAGGACGAGCCGAGGTAAAGGTCCAGCGGTTTGATGTTCTCCAAGAAGGATTTGACGAGGGCCCGGTCATGGCCCGCAGCGACGGCGCGGGCGGAAAAATCCGCGCGCCAGGCATCCATGTCACTGTTTCCAGTGGGTTTGTAGCTGATCGGCCCGGTGTCGGGCGCCGGCTGGCTGGGCGCGGGTGGCGGAACGGACGGCATACCAGGCGAAGCCTGCGGACTGTGGGCGCAGGAAACCAGCAGGCCGGCCAGAATTGCCGCACCGGCGATATGCGAGCGCGCGATCGCGAAGCGTGCCACTTGATATGCTCCTGAAAACAGCCGCGCATGACAGCGCGTGTCCTTGACTCTGATGACCGGATTCATTACTCGCACCGCTTTCCAATTCCTTATGACCCACGGGGCCATCCCATGAAAGTCCGTTCGTCTCTCAAATCGCTCAAGTCGCGTCACCGCGATTGCAAGGTCGTGCGCCGCAAGGGCAAGGTCTATGTGATCAACAAGACCGATCCCCGCTTCAAAGCAAAGCAAGGCTGAGCGGAACGTGAATGGGCAATAAGGCGGGAAAATGACCGCCCGGATTGCTCTTTTCGATCTTGGACGGGTCGTGCTCGACTGGGAGCCGGCCCGTTTATATTCTCGCCTCCTGCCTGACGCGGAAGAGCGCGAGCGATTTCTCTCCGAAATCTGTACGATGGCCTGGCACACCCGCCACGACGCGGGCGTGAGCTTTGCCGACAACGCGCTGCCATTGATAGCGCAATACCCGCAATACGAAACTGAAATCCAGGCCTGGAGCGGCTGCTGGATGGAAATGTTCGACGGCTATATCGACGGCACGCCAGCCCTGATCAACCGCCTCGAGGAACGCGGCGTGCCGCTGTTCGCCCTCTCCAACATGCCGTCGGAACCCTGGCCGATGATGCAGGAGCATTTCCCCCTGCTGAAACGCTTCCGCCACACGGTGGTCTCCGGCGATATCGGTCTTGTAAAGCCGGACCCGGCGATCTTCGCGCATACGCTGGAGAAACTGGGCAGCCCGTCGCCGGGCGAGGTGTTTTTCATCGACGACAGCGAGAAGAACACCCATGCCGCCGATGCGCTCGGCTTCCGGACGCACCTGTTCCGCACCGCGGAGGGGCTAGAGACCGCCCTGGAGGCAGAAGGCCTTCTCTGACAGTCTGACAGAAAGAGGACATTGCCCGGCCGTATTGGACGGTTAGTATCGCGCCATGCTGAGAGCCTTCCTCCTGTTTCTCGCTTTCGTGACCGCCAGCCTGCCCGCGCTGGCGGTGCCGACGGACGAGATGTTCGACAAGCTGAAGGCTGCGCCCAGCGAGAGCGAAGCCAATGATATCGCGCAGGACATCTGGGCGTCCTGGATGGAATCGGGCTCGGCCACGGTGGACATGATCATGCAGCGCGGCGTCGAGGCGCAGATGATTGGTGATACCGAGACCGCGCGGACGTTTTACGACCGCGCCATCATGATCAAGCCGGACAATCCGCAAGCCTGGTTCCGACGGGCGGGCATCTTCCTGGCTGAAGAGAATTTTCCCGAAGCCCTGCGCGACCTGAACGAGACGCTGAAGCTGGAGCCCCGCCATTTCGGAGCCTGGGCCGGGCTTGGCTCCATGTTCGAGACGATGGGCGCCAACGACCAGGCGCTGGAAGCCTGGCGTGAGGCTCTGGCGATCTATCCCTATATGCGGGACGGGCTGCAGGCGGAGAAACGCCTCGCCAAGATCGCCGAAGGGCAGGGGCTCTGAGGCCTTGCTGACGGCTGCAGCCATCACGCTGGCGGGCCTCGGTGCCGCGGTCGGACTTTCTTCGGGGGCCTACACTTCCCGCATTCACAAGGCGCATCCGGCGTCCGGGCAACGGATCGAAGTCGGCGGCTATGGTGTGCACGTGCTGGAGGCTGGTACGGCAGGCCCGCCGGTCCTGATGATCCATGGTGCAAGCGCCAATGCGCGCGAATTCACATGGACGCTGGCGCCGAAGCTGGAACAGGATTTCCGTGTACTGATGGCTGACCGACCGGGGCATGGCCATTCCCGCCGCCCGCCGGGGGCTGAGGCGCTGGGTGTGCAGGCCGCGCAGATGGCAGGCGTGCTGGAGAAACTCGCGCCGGATGAGCAGGCGGTCGTCGTCGGCCATTCCTTTGGCGGCGCGGTGGCGCTGCGCCTTGCGCTCGACCGGCCGGAGCTCGTCAAAGGCCTCGTGCTGCTGGCACCGGTGACGCATGACTGGGGCGGGGACGGCCATGCCTGGTACAACCGCTTTGCCGCCTCGCGCCTGATCGGCCCGGCCTTCAGCCAGGTCGTGCCGCTGGTGGGCCCTGCGCAAGTGGGGGCGGGGATTGGCGGCGTGTTCGACCCGTCGCCCGCACCGGAAGGCTATTTCGAAAAGTCGGGCATCGGCCTCCTGTTCCGCCCACCGGCCTTCCGCGCCAATGCCCGCGACGTGCGTGTGCTGGACAGGGAACTGGCCGCGCAGTCGAAGCGCTATGGCGAGCTCGCCATGCCGATCACAGTCTTCTCCGGCAGCAAGGACACGGTGATTACGCCGGCCAAACACACCGCCCGCCTGAAGAAGCAGGCCGACATCGATCTGGTCATCCTGCCGGAGGAAGGCCACATGCCCCACCATAATCACGGAGCTGATGTCGCCGACGCCATACGGCGTCTGGCCAGCCCGCCCGGGAGCCGCTAAGACGCGGCTCCTTTTCCTTTCCAATTCCGATTCTGCCGCCCGCCGGCCAATAACTGGAGTTCCTCATGGACGACGCCCCGATCGAGAACCTCACCGAAGCCAGCCGCGAGAAACTGCGCCAGACGGTCGCCAAGATCGAGCGCCTGGAAGAAGAGAAGAAAGAGGTCGCCGAGCAGATCAAGGAGATCTATGCCGAGGCCAAGGCGTTCGGATTCGACACCAAGGCGCTGCGCCAGGTCGTGCGCCTGCGCAAGATCGACAAGTCCGACCGTGAAGAGCAGGAAATGATGCTCGAAACCTACCTCATCGCGCTCGGCGAAGCCTGAGGCTTTCTAGAACCTGCTGATCGGCTTAAACTGCGCCCATGGGCCGGGATGTCGACGAACGGAAAAAGCGAGCCGCGCTGCGCAAACTGCGCAAGGCGGCCGAGCTTGCCGAACAGGGCAAGGGCCCGCCCCTGTCCGACTGGGAGCGTGAGTTCCTGGAAGAAGTTGAAGAGCGGATCGAGAAATACGGTTCGGCCTTTGCCGATCCGATGAAGGGCGATGAGGGCGAGGCGCTCTCGGCCCTGCAGCAGCTGAAGCTGAAAGAGATCGACAAGAAAGCCCGCGGCAAGGCCCGCAAGGGCTTCAGCCAGAAATCCGCCTCCGGAAAGAAGACGCCGAAAGGCAGTTTTGCAAAGCGCGCCCCGCCGCGCGTGCGCCAGATCGATGACGATATCGAGGAGGACGTTGCGGCTGAAGCTGTGAAGACGCCGCCGCCTGCGCCGGTGCCCTGCGGCAAGCCGGTATTGAAGGCGGTTCCCAAAAACGATTCGTCCGAACCGGTCCCTGATGCGTACAAGGACAACACGCCCGCACCGCGCCCCGCCGGGCGGCCGGTTTTCCGCGTGATCGACGGGGGCAAGACGGAGCCTGACACCTAGCTCCGTATTCTGGGAGCAAGGCCATGAATTCTGTCGTCATTACAGGTGCCTCCACAGGAATCGGGGCCGGCGCCGCGCGCCACATGGCCGCGAAGGGCTGGAGGGTCTTTGCGGGCGTCCGCAAGCATGCCGACGGCGAGATGCTGAAGGTGAAGGCGACAGGAGACCTTCGCCCGATCCTCCTTGATGTGACGAAACCGGACCAGGTGGCACAGGCCGTGGAGACAGTTTCGGCTGCGCTGGCGGGCGAGCGCCTGGCTGGTCTCATCAACAATGCGGGCATCGCGAAGATGGGCCCGTTGGCGATCCAGCCGATGGAGGATTTCCGCGCACATTTCGAGGTGAACGTGTTCGGCCTGCTGGCCATGACGCAGGCCTTCGTGCCGCTGCTGGGCTCTGACCCCTCCCGCACAGGCACGCCCGGGCGGATCGTCAACATCACCAGCGTCGGCGGTCGGCTGTCGTCTCCTTTCCTCGGCGCCTATGCCGCGACCAAACATGCTGTTGAGGCGATGACGGATTCACTGCGCCGGGAGCTGGTGATCTATGGCATCGATGCCATCGCCATCGGACCTGGCTCTGTAAAGACGCCGATCTGGGACAAGGCCGAGCAGGACAATACCGAAGGCCCCTATGCCTCCAGTGACTGGGGCGAGTCGTTGAAACAGTTCGAACAGGTCATGCTGTCCGGCGGGCGCTCCGGCCTGACGCCGGAGGAAATTGCCGGATACATCGAAACCGCGCTTGCCGCAGACAAGCCAAAAGCGCGCTATGCGCCGGTGCCGGACAAGCTGACCAACTGGACCATCCCGACCCGCCTGCCAAAGCGCATGCTGGATGGCATATTCTGGAAACGCTTCGGATTGAAAAAACCGTGACGCCCCTGTCAGGTTTCGCTTGACGGACCGCACGGAACCCCCGTGCATGATGCCTTTCACGATAAGGGAGGAAACATCATGGCGGATCTCAGCGGCAAGGTTGCCGTAATCACGGGTGCAGCAAGCGGCATTGGCCTGGCAGGCGTGGAGACCTTTGTGGAGGCCGGCGCGAAAGTCATCGCAGCCGACATCCAGGACGAAAAGGGCCGCGCGCTGGAGGCGCGCTTCGGAACGGATAAAGTCCGCTATATTCATTGCGACGTGATGGACCTCGCTGAGCTCGAAGCCCTGATGGACGGCGCCGTCAGCCATTTCGGCAAGATCGATGTGGTGTGGAACAATGCCGGCAGCGGCGGCACGCCCGCGACGGTCGAGGAGCTCGACGAAGAAGGCTATGACATGACGATGGACCTGCTGCTCAAGCAGGTCTTCTTCGGTACGAAATACGCCGTCGAGCGCATGAAGGAGTCCGGAGGCGGCGCCATCATCAACACGTCCTCGATCAGCGCACTGGAAGCCGGCTGGGCCCCGATCACCTATTCCGTGGCCAAGATCGGCGTGGCGCACTTCTCGCGCATCGCTGCGGCGCAGGTCGCCAAATACAAGATCCGCGTAAATGCGATCCTGCCGGGCTTCATCGCCACATCCATTTTCGGTGCCTCGCTCGGCATGTCGCGTGAAGTGGCTGACCAGATGGCCGAGATGCTGGCCCAGCAGGGCGGATCGATGCAGCCGGCCGGCCGGACGGGCCAGGGCAAGGATATCGCCGAAATGGCAGCTTTCCTCGCCTCCGACGCGGCAGAATTCATCACAGGCAGCCAGTTCACCGTCGATGGTGGCATCACCGTCGGTCCGCGTCATTCCTGGGATGAGACGGCTGGCGGTCCGGTCCTCGAAGCCCTGGGCATCACGCCGGAACAGGCCGAGCAGATGGCCGCGGCGATGCAGGCCCAGAAGTAAGGGCTCAGCGGTGGCGCCGGTCCGGGTCGAGGCCGGGCATGGCCTCGACAGCGGACAGCAATTCCTGCAGGGAGTCGGCTCGGATCACCCGGCGGCCTTTCTCGTCCGACAGGGCATAGCCCTGATCGGCCTTGAACAGCGGGAAGCGGCGCCAGTGGGCGCGGGTGCGGAAGATCCAGATCTGGTCGGGGGACTCGCCCGCAGCGGCCCATCCGGTCCACATATGATCCGGCGGCAGGCTGCGCCACAGGGCGTCGATCTCGTCGACTTCGGAAGGCGTAAAGGCGGTCATGGCAGTCAGTCCAGATCAATCAGGTCTCGCCGAGGTTAGTGCGGCTGAAGCGCCCCGCAACCTGGAAGGTGCACTCTGGATGACGGCTTCGGGCCTCGTCTTCACCGTGTTCCTGACCTTGTCCAAGGTTCAGTCGGCCGAATACGACCCCGGCTTCCTCGCCTTCTTCCGCTCATTCATTGCCTTGATCCTGACCCTACCGGTGATCATACAGCAGGGCTGGGGCATCATGCGTATCCACCAGCCGGGCATGGTGCTGCTGCGCAGCCTGTTCGGCACGATGGGCTTCATCTTCGGCTTCTACGCGGTCTCGGCCCAGTTCGGCCTGCCGCTGTCGGAGTTCAACGCGATCAGCTTTTCCCGCGCCATGTTCATTACGGTGTTGGCGGCGGGGCTGCTGAAGGAGACGGTTGGCTGGCACCGCTGGGGTGCGACGCTGGCAGGGTTCATCGGCGTCCTCATCATGACCCAGCCGCAGGCAGGCGTCAGTCTCGGCACATTGCTGGCGCTGGCGGCGGCCTTCTGCATGGCCGGGGCGATCACGCTGGTGAAGCTGCTCTCCCGTAATCATCGGCCGGTTACATTGCTGATCTGGGCGAATTTGCTCTCCTCGGCGATGTTGCTGCCCTTGGCTCTCTGGAAGATGCCCGAGGTGATGCCCTCCTGGCAGGATTGGGCCATGATCACACTGATGGGCGGCTGCGGTGTGGCCGGGCAGTATTTCTATATCCGCGGCATGGCGATCGGGGACGCCTCGTTCCTGTCGCCGATCGACTATTTGCGCCTGCCCATGGCCGCGACAGTGGACTGGCTGCTGTTCAAGGCCTTGCCGGGGCCGTGGACCTGGGTCGGTACGTTCATCATCATCGGTGCGACGGCTTATATTACCCTGCGGGAACGCCAGGTGCGCCGCCGCGCCAGAGGCGCCTGAAGGTCATTTTCGAAGTCTTCTCTTGTGAATAATGGCGAAATCGTTCATTGATCAGGCCTGAAAAGGGAGACTCGCATGGCCAAAGTTCTTGTCACCGGTGCCACCGGCTTCATTGCCGGTCATGTCATCCACCAGTTGCTGGAAGCCGGACACGAAGTGAGGGGTACGGCCCGTTCCGTTTCGAGGGAAACACCCCTGAACACGATTTTGAGCGACTATGCCGGCAAGCCGGTCCATATCGAGATCGTCGAGGCAGACCTGACCAGCGATGTCGGCTGGGCGGAGGCCGTTGAGGGCATGGATTATGTCCAGCACCTCGCCTCACCCTTCCTGGCCGTGATGCCAAAAGACCATGAGGAGCTGATCCGGCCGGCTCGGGACGGCGCCCTGCGCGTGCTGAAGGCCTCCAAGGCGGCCGGTGTGAAGCGCGTGGTGATGACTTCGTCCATGGCGGCGATTGCCTATGGCTGGGGCGACGCCCGGCCCAATCCGTTGACCGAGGAACACTGGTCCAACCCCGACAATCTGAAAGACAATACGGCCTACACCCGCTCCAAGACGATCGCCGAGAAGGCCGCCTGGGACTTTATGGCCGGGGAGGGCGCCGGCATGGAGCTCTCGGTGATCAATCCCTCCGCCGTGCTCGGCCCGGCGATGAGCGCGGATGTTTCCACCTCGCTCCAGATCATTACCCAGCTGATGACGGGCAAGGCGCCGGCCTCGCCGCGGGTCGGCTTCTGTGTAGTCGATGTGCGTGATGTCGCCGATGCGCATGTGAAGGCGATGACGGTGCCGGAAGCCGCTGGCGAGCGCTTCCTGGCGTCCGGCCGCTTCATGTGGATGGGCGAAGTGGCCGACGTGCTGCGCGAGCAATTCCCGGACTACCGCAAGAAACTTCCGAAGGGCGAACTGCCAGACTGGCTGCTGAAGGCGCTGACGCTGGTGAACCCGCCCCTGAAGGCCGTTGTGCCGGAGCTTGGCCGGGAGCGGCATTGTTCGAACGAGAAGGCCCGCCGCATTCTGGGCTGGACGCCGCGGACCGAAGAAGAAGCGATCATCGAAAGCGCGCAGACGCTGATCGACCTGAACGTGATTTAGGCTTCGTTGCGGCCCCGGAAGGTCGCCCCGGCCGCGATAAAGCTGGCTGCGGCGAGGATCGCCGAGATCACGCCGTTCCACCCGGCCATGGACAGGCCCAGAACATAGAATGGCGCATCGGTGCAGGACGGCACCGTCATCGGCCGGTCCAGCGCGTCCATGTTCATGAGATCAATCGGGCCGCTGCCGGTACATCCGGCCGGGGGCGGGAAGATCTTCCACTCGACACCGGAATGATAGAAGGCGACGACGACGCCAACGCCGAAGACAAGCCCGATCAGCACGTTCAGTGCCACCAGGAAACGCCGGGTCGGCCGCAGTTTCCAGAGGGCGAGCCCTGTCAGGGTCATGGCGATGAGGGCCCAGTACACCTCCCGCTGGCGCAGGCAGAGCGGGCAGGGATACAGCTTGCCGAAAGTTTCGAAGGCGTGGGCCGCAGCAAGCATCAAGGCGGACACCACAACCGCGGCGACCGGCCATTTCCAGTCCTTGAGAAGACTTTGAAGGATGCTCATCGCCGGCACGCTAGCATGCTGCCCCGCCAGCAAAAGTGCGGCGCAGCGTCACGAGCTGAAATTTCCCAGGACCCACATCAGGGCGAAGTGAATGGCCGCCAGCGCTACCGGCAGGGCCAGAACGAGCAGCATCGACACCCAGAGGATCCCGAGAACGCAACCGATAATGACGAGGATGCCGTCCCGGTTGATCAGGCCGAAGGCAGCCAGCGCCACCGCAAATCCGGGAACCGTGTTGGTCATCGGCAGCGGCACCAGGATAGACGCGCAGAAGATGCAAAGCACGAAACCGAGCAGGCGTTCAGAGCGCGGACCTGTAATTTTGGCGAAGCGGGGTTTGGAGAAAGTCTCGATCCAGCCCAGCCATTTGCGGCCGCCCTGGGCCATGGCGGTCAGGCCTTTGCGGTCGATCTTCCGATTTCCAAGGGCATCCGGCAGCCAGGGCTGCTCATGGCCGAGGGCCATTTGTGCCGCCAGCGCCATCATCGGCAGCGAGACGATTTGCGGCACGCCATAGAGGAAGGGAATGCAGCAAGGCAGGGCCAGCAGGAACAGGCCTGCGCCGAACGCGCTTTCATCCAGACGGTCGAAGATTTCCCGCAGCGTATACCCGTCTTCCGGTGCGCCGGCGGCCATGGCCTCGACGATTTGAAGCAGGGTTTTTTCGGTTCCGGCGTCGGTGACACTCATGTGCGCTCAGTACGTCCTGTTAATATGCCGCCCGGGGTAGATTGACGGGCAGGCCCGGCTCGGGCAGGAGAGCCTTCCCGATAAGGGCCTCTGTGGCGGAATTGGTAGACGCGGCGGATTCAAAATCCGCTTCTGGCAACAGAGTGCCGGTTCGAGTCCGGCCAGAGGTACCAGCCCTGTATCGCGCCATCAGTATTCGTATTTCTCCACCCGGGTCAGATCGATGATGTAGGCAGCGTCCGCGAGGTCGCTTTCCTGCTTCTGTGCATGAAGCGTGCCTTCGATCCAGACGGCCTGTGGCAAGTCCTTCAGAAGGATCGGATCTTCGGTACGCACGAATATGGTCTGGTTCGGCGGCGGCGGCGGCGCGTGGATGCATGCGCCGAAATAGGGCACCAGCAGGAATTCGCGGATCTCGGCCTTGGCATCGTATGAGAATGGCACGGTGTAGCCCGGCATGCGGATCTTCTTGCCGTCATAGGTGTCGACCGTGTTGAACGAACCGATCTGCGTGGCCGTATCGGCGGCGGAGCCTTCCTGAATGGAATAGAGCGTTGCCATCTGGGCTGCGTACATTTTCTGCAGGCGCTCTTCCTCGCCTTCCGGCATCAGGTCTTCCCAGCCGATCTCGGTGACGCCGCGGGCCTTGATTTCTTCCTGCTCCTTCAGGGCTGCAGCCGCAGCTGCGGCAACAGAAGAGTCCTTTGCGGCCTGTTCGGCTTCGCTCTCGCCGATCTTGTCACCAACCTGCGGGCCTGCTGGCTCAGCCGTGCTGACTTTCACTTCGGCAGGCGTTTCCGCGTCGGCGGGGGGCGCAGTGGCCTGGCCACAGGCGGGCGACAGGCTGATCAGAACGAGGGCGGGGAGGAGGAGAGAACGCTTCATGACTGTTTTCTTAGGCTTTCAGGGAGGGATGTGCCAGACGGGTTTGACAACCTTGCTACAACTTCACGGACAGGCCGTCAGCGAGGGATCTGCGGAAAGCGGCCCAGGCCGGAATGGCCCCGGCCAGCAGGGAGGCGCCAGTGACGGCCAGCAATGTCAGAAGGTCTGTCATGCCGGGTCCTGTGCCGCCGAGGGAAATGCCATAGCGCTGCATCACGATCGGCCCGGCTATCAGGATCAGGCCGTGCACGATCACAATGCCGAGCAGGGCGCCGAGGAAACCGATCAGTCCGGCTTCCAGTGTCAGCAGACCGAAGATATGTCCCGGGCGGGCGCCGACGGCCCGCAGGATGGACATTTCACGCCGCCGCTCGTTCAGGCTGGTCAGGATCGATGTCAGGATCGAGACGACACCGACGGCGATCACGAAAATAGAAACCGCCAGCAGGGCGCGCTCAGCCATGGCGGTGACGCTCCACAGCTCGGCCAGGGCCTCACCGGGAATGATCGCCATCAGCGGTTCGCCCTTGTTGGTATTGATCTCGCGGCGTGTGCGCAGGATCGTGCCCTTGCGCTTCAGACCGGCATAGACGGCGGTGATCGTCTTGGGCGTCAGATTGAAGCTGCGGATCATGTCTTCGGTGATCGAGTCCGCCATCGGATTCTTGGCGCCGGTTTCCCAGCCGACGTGAATGGCCGTGATGGCTTCAAGGGAGACTATCACGGTGCGGTCGACCGGCGTGCCTGTCGGCGCGAGGATACCAACCACGCGGAAGGGCCGGTTCTCGTGGCCCGAGCCGAAGTCTGCCTTGCCGAGCCCATGCGAGAGAACCAGCGGGCTGCCGATGTCATAGCCAAGTTCGCGGGCGACGTCGGCGCCGATCACGGCATCGAACAGGTCATCCATCTCGACGCCTTTGGCGAAGCGGAGCGGCTGGCCGCGGCCATATTGGTAGTGCTCGAAATAGGCATGGTTCGTGCCCATCACGCGGAAGCCGCGATGGCTGTCGCCCAGAGAGATCGGCACGGTCCACGCAATGTCATCTCGCGCGGCCAGTTCCTGATAGGTCGGCCACGAGATCTCCGCCGTCGCATTGCCCATCCGGAAGACCGAATAGAGCAGAAGGTTCACACTGCCCGTCGGGGCGCCGATAATCAGATCCGTACCGGAGATCGTGTGGCCGAAGCCTTCGCGCGCGCCGGTGCGGGCCTTATCGACGCCGAGGAACAGAGCGACCGACAGGGCGACGGCCAGCAGGGTCAGCAGAACCGAGGCGCGCCGGTTCAGCAGGCTTTTCCAGGCAAGGGCAAACAGGGCCTTCATGCGCTCACCCCCGCCTTGTTGATTTCGGAGAGGTCGACCGCCCGGTCGAACAGGCGGGCGAGGCTTGCATCGTGGCTGACGAACAGGAGCGCGGCACCGGTGCGCCCGGCCTCTTCGCTAAGGAGTTCGATAAATTTGTCTCGGGCATCGGCGTCGAGGGCGGAGGTCGGCTCATCGGCGATCACGATGTCCGGCCCGCCCATCAGGGCACGAGCGGCGGCGACGCGCTGCTGCTGGCCAACGGAGAGGTCAGAGACGCGCCGGTCGAGCAGGGTTTCATCCGTCAGGCCCAGCCGGCCAAGCAGGCGGCGGGCTTCGCCTTCGGTGTCCTTGCCGACCTTTGCGCGGCGGGCAGGGGAGAAGTGCAGCGGCAGCGTGACGTTCCCGGTGACAGACAGGTAGGGCACCAGATTGAACATCTGGAAGATGACGCCCAGATGATCGGCCCGCACGCGGTCACGTTTCGCCGCGCTGAGCATCGCCATGTCATTGCCCAGCACATTGATTGTGCCGGTTTCCGGGCTCAGCACACCGGCGATCAGGCCCAGCAGGGTCGATTTTCCGGACCCGGATGGTCCGCGCAGGAACAGTTTTTCGCCCCGGCCAAGGGTGAAGCTCTCGATATCCAGGACGGGCGGATGCCCCGGCCAGGCAAAACGAAGGCTGTCTACCCGGATGGCATCCGTGCCGGGGGTCTCAGGCTGCATCAGTCGAAATCGATCTCTGTGTCGCTTGGGGTGAGTTCCTTGGCGACCTGCTGGCCTTCAGGGCCGAGATAGATCGCGTCGATATGTTCAAACGCCGGGTAGAGCTCGAAGACATGCACAAGCATGCCCTCCACCCGGTCGATCTTCCTGCAGCGCCAGACGACCGACACGGTCATCGCGCCATGGGCGCCGTCGGTGCGGCCAGTGATGGAGCGTTCCGTTTCTTCGCAGACCGTCGGTCCGATCGGCTCAACGATGCCTTCGGCGTATCTCTCGGCTTTGGCGCCTTCCGGCACTTTCGCTTCGGAGAGGCCGAAATTGGCGAGCGGGGCATCGAGACTGACCGTCAGGAAGTCATCCTCCCGCGTAATCGCGAGCTCTCCGCCGCCATGTACATGCGCTTCGCCGGCATGGCCTTCTTCGTGGTCATGGACCTCTTCGATTGCTTCGACGGCGGCTGGCGCAGCGAGGCTTGTCGCGTCATCTGCCGGTGCCGCCTCAGGGGCTGGTGCGGGCGGCGGCTCATAAGGCGCGCCGGCCGGACTACACGCAGCAAGTCCCAGCAAGGTGGCGGCGGACAAGGCCGCAACCGGCCAGAAACGGATTGAAATCATTGTGGGCCTCCGGTGCGCCACACAGTGGATTAGTGCAGAAAGGTCAATATTTTTTGTCGCGAACCCGATTGTGATACTATATCACATTTAATCAAGGCGGGGCTTGCAGAAGTCCTTCTGCCATTTTCACGAACGCCGCCGGTTTACGCACACATGCTCGAATCCCTCCAGGCCCCTTTGCTGTTCGGCTTGACCGCCGCCTTTATCACGACGCTCGGCCTGATCACCGTGTCGGTGCGCGGGGACTGGAGTGCGCGCTATTCCGGCCTGTTCGCGCTGGCTGCAGGGGGCATGCTGGTCAGCCTGACCCTGCTGCACATTGCGCCGGAAGCTTTTGAGCTCAGCACCCATACGCCGGTCTTCCTGATGGTCGGTTTCTTTGGTGGTCTCGTTCTGCATTTCGGGATCGGCGCTGCGTTTCCCGAACACTCCGACCGGGGGCGGGCCGCAGCCATCACGCCGTTGGCGGCTGTGGCAATCCACTCCCTGCTGGATGGCATGATCTACTCGGTCACCTTCGCCGCGAGTTTCTCCTCGGGCGTTTATGCCGCGGCCTCTCTGATGCTGCACGAGTTTCCGGAAGGCGTGATCGCCTTCGCGATTCTGCGCCGCCACAGCTTCTCGAACCGTGAAGCGTTTATCTGGGCGTTCATCGCCTCTGCGGCGACGACCCCGCTGGGCGTCATCGTCGCAACGCCGTTCATGTATGGCCTGACGCCTGACATTGTCGGCAGCCTGTTCGCGGTCTCCGCCGGCCTCCTGCTCTATGTGGCCACCGGGCCGCTGATGGAGCCGCTGGAGGAAGAGCCGCCCCTGCGCAGCCTGATCGCGCTGAGTGCCGGTGTGGGACTGGCCATCCTGATGGCGCTCATGCCGCTGCACCCGCATGAGGACGAGGGCGGCCACATCGTCCCGGCGCCGCACGAAATCGACCACTAAGGACGCTGCCCGGCATGCCCTTTGCAGCCTCTCCCCGGCAAGGCGGGAGAGGTTGAAAACGTATGCATTCCGGAGGGAAGTGCCCTGTTTACGAAATCAGCGGAGAAACAGGTTTTCGGACAACCGGAGACCGCCGCCCCATGCTGACCCTGTCCATTCTGGCGAAGATGTCATCGGCCGCGATCGCCGCCGGCATTACTGCCTGTCTCACCTATGGCCAGTACAATGTCGCGAGCGGCCCGAACGGGTCCGGCCTGATGCCGCCGGCGAGTGTGCTGCATTCGAATGCGCGGCCGGAGGCAGTGCTCGATCCGCTGGCCGAAATGGCGGACGCCTTCGCCACCTTGAAGCAGGAGCGGGCCAAGGCAGACCGGAACCGCGCCATGGTCGACTGGCTGACCAGCCTGCAAACCCGCTTCACGGTACAGCGGCTCGAAACGGGCCTGGTCTACAAGGTCCGCTACGCGCCTGCTGGCAATGCCGGTGCGGTGCTCGAAGATCTTGTGGCCGTGCCCTATGGAACCGAATTGCCCTTCGCGGTCAGCCTGCATGCCGCTGAAGATGGCGCCGTCCGGATCGAGGGCCTGTCCTGCAGGGGGCAGGAAAATCTGGGCCGGGTCGATGCGGCGGCCGGAGACGAAGCCGCGCAAGCCGCTGCCATGGCAGAAGCCGAAGCTTACCTTCGCACGCCGGATCCTGCTGATCCGGGCCTGCCTGCGGATTGCCTGACGGTACGCCTGAAACGCAGCTAGTGACGGTCCAGCGCGGCCTCGTCCAGCTCGCGCTGGGTGAAGCGGCGGGTGAACTCGGTTACGCGCGGGGCGATCTCGGTCCGGAAACGATTGCCGTTGAATACGCCGTAATGACCAACGCCCGGCTGGATATAGTCCAGCTGCATCTCCTTCGGCAGGCTCGTGCACAAATCATGCGCGGCCTGCGTCTGGCCGATACCGGAAATGTCGTCCTTCTCGCCTTCCACCGTCATCAGCGCCACGTCGCGGATCTTTTCCGGACGGATCTGGCGCGTGTAGCGATATTTCATGATACCGCGCGGCAGATGGTGTTCCTGGAACACGCGCAAGATGGTCTGCAGGTAGAATTCTTCGGTCAGGTCGAGGACCGACAGGTATTCGTCGTAAAATTCTCGGTGCTTGCCGGCATTGTCACCATCGCCTTCAACGAGGTGGTTGAAGAAGCGCCACTGTGCATCGACGTGCCGGCCCCAGTTCATGTTCATGAAGGAGGCAAGCTGGACAAAGCCGGGATAGACGCGCCGGAATGCCCCAGGATAGGGGCCCGGCACCGTGTGGATCATGTTCTCCTCGAACCAGCTGAAGTCGCGTTCCTCGGCCAGTTCGTTCGGCACGGTCGGGCTTCGGCGGGTGTCGATGGGCGAGCCCATGAAGGTCATTGAAGCCGGGCGGTTCGGATCATCATCCTCGGCCATCATCGAGATCGCCGCCAGGACCGGCGGGCCGGGCTGGCAGACGCCCAGCACGTGCGCACCCGGGCCGATATGGGTGATCATCTTGCGGACATGGTCCATGTAATCGTCGAGATCGAACCGGCCGAGCCAGACCGGCGCCATGCGCGCATCGGCCCAGTCGGTGATGTAGACATCATGGGTCGGCAGGAAACCTTCCACCGTTCCGCGCAGCAGGGTGGCATAGTGTCCCGACAGCGGCGCCACGATCAGCATGCGCGGCAAGGGCGAAGCGCCGGGTTTGCGGGCGAAGGCCAGCGCGTCCGGATCCTTGCGGAAATGCACCAGATTGCACCAAGGCGATTTCCACGCGACCGTTGGGGTCACGCCCACCGGGGCACTGTTGATCTTGACCGATTCGATACCCCATTCGGGCTTTCCATAATAGCGGGTGGCGCTTTCGAACACGTCGGCAAACGCGATCAGCGCCTTGCCGTAATCTGTGTTCGCGATGGGGTTCATCGAGGAGTGCAGTGCCATACGGCCTGCACGCGCGGCCAGACGCATCGGCGCCATTGCGGCACGGTTCAGTTCGACAAGGGAGTACAGCATCGCCTTACCAACCTTTCATGTTGCGCTGCAGCATATGGCCGCAATCCGGATGTGGCAAATGGATTCGCCAGCCAGGCGCCTTACCGGCAGATTAACGCAGTCGATTGAATTTGCCTGAAACTTTCAATTTCGTGCCCGTCTCGGGTTAAGGAGCAGCTGCTAGTTTTTAGGCCTTAACCGCCGGAGAGGCTGACCCATGTTCCTTAAATGCGAACCCAATCCGCATCAGGGCGGGCGTATGACCCGGGCGGTGTTGTTCCATCATGCCGACCAGCGCTTCGCGATCGATGCTGAGGCCCTGCACAACAAGCCGGACCTGCTGAACGAGTTCGGCCCGCATAACAGCCTGCGTTTCCGCACGCTGGATGCCATCGCTTACGGGCTTTGCTTCGTTGGTGGGGTTGGCACGATCACCGTGGCCTGGTGGATGTTCTTCGTCGGGCTTGCGGCCTGCGTGCTGATGCTGGCGGTGAACCGGAAATCCGCCGGTGAAGCGGCGCGCAATGCGGCCCGGCGTTCGACGGACAATTTCCGCCGCCTGCATGAGCTTGGCTGTATGTGGCTGGTCTACGAATAGGCCCTGAAAACAGTCAGGGCTCAGATCCCGACCATTCCAAGGATCGCGGCGATGATCGCGACCAGCATGAAAATCAGTGACAGGCTGACCGAGACGGCTCGCTGGCCCTTGCGGCTGGTGCGCGATCCATGCGGGGCCTTGCCGGTTTTCGGGGCCAGCATCCAGCGATTTGAATAGAAGCCGAAGGCCGCGAGCAGGGCGGTCACGCCGGCGGCCCAATGGGTTGCCAGCAGGAAACAGGCCCCGGCTGCCAGCATCATGCCGGCGATGGGGGTGGAGGTGGCGTGCAGCAATTCCCGCACGTGCCGGTCGGCCCGGCTGCCATCCAGTTCCTCAAAACTGCAATTCGGCGCCGCAATGGCCGCCACCCATGACGAGCCGATCGCCAGGGCAGAGAAGATAAGACCGAGATTGGACGCGAGCGCAGCAAGGTTCTGAAACATGACCGGAATATGCGCCGGATTCGCGGATCAGCCTAGAGCCTGATCCGTTTAGAGAAAGCTCGCAACGATCACCTGATCGACGAGCGCTTCGTCCCGCGGGACCTGTCCGTCCAGCATTAGCATGGCCAGGCCATGCACCATGGACCAGGCCTGCAGGCGCTTGATCTTCCGGTCTTCCTTCGAGGCCTTGGCCGGCATCAGACCGCTTAACGTGTCAGACAGCATGCCGAAGGGTTTGTCGGTGGCGCAGGGCGTCTCGTTGCGGTCACCTTCCGGCGGGCGCTGCGTCATCATCAGACGGAAAACCGATGGATTGCGCAGGGCAAACTTCACATAGGCCCGGCCCATGGCGCGGAACGCCGCCCGCTGATCCTCAGCGCCGTCCATCGCTTCCCGGAACGCTTCGGCCAGGCGCTCGCCGCCGACGCTGCAAAGCGCGTTCAGGAGCGCGGCCTTGTCCGGGAAGTGCCGGTAGACTGCCGTCGCCGATACGCCGACATTGCGGGCGATCTCACGCAGGCTGACGGCATCCGGGGCCTTCACGTCGAGCTGAGCGAGGCCTTCCTCGATGAGGGCCGAGCGCAGGTCGCCATGATGGTAGCGCCCGTCGCGCGACTTCATGTTGACAGTGTTATCATCCGATGTCATGTTAGCACTGTAAACATAGTTTCTCTTTCCCGCAACGCGACACGGAGTCACTGATCATGCCCAGCCCTGTAGAATCTGCCATTCGAGGCGTCGTCACCAAAGGTGTCGTGGCCATCGCCGACTTCAATCGCGAACGCAAGAAGTCAAAAGGCCCCAACCCTTTCCTGGAAGGCCTGCATACGCCGGTTACGGAAGAAGTGACCGATACGGCGCTGAAGGTGACGGGTGAAATTCCCGCAGCGCTGAACGGGCTCTATGTTCGCAACGGGCCAAACCCGCTGGCCAAGGTGAACGCCGCGACGCATCACTGGTTCATTGGCGATGCCATGATCCACGGCATCCGCCTGCAGGATGGCAAGGCCCTTTGGTACCGCAACCGCTGGGTCCGCTCCAATGCGGTCAGCGATGCGCTGGGGGAGCCGCGTGCCCTTGGCCCGCGCCATCCGCGTACGGATGTCGCCAATACCAACATTGTCGGCCATGCTGGCAAGCTGTGGGCAATTGTCGAAGCGGGCGGCTATCCGGTCGAGATGGCGGACGACCTGACGACGGTCGCGCATTCCGATTTCGACGGCACGCTGGGCGAATCCTATTCCGCCCACCCGCACGTCGATCCGGACACCGGCGAGATGCATGCGATCTGCTATGAGGCGCAGCACCCGGATACGATCTGGCACACCGTGGTCGATACGAGCGGCCATGTCCGCCGCAATGAGCCCATCGCCGTCAAGAACGGCCCGATGATCCATGACTGCCAGATCACGCCAAACTATGTGATCGTGATGGACCTGCCGGTAACCTTCTCCATGTCGGCCCTGATGGGCGGAGCGAGCTTCCCCTTCCGCTGGAACCCGAAACACAAGGCCCGCATCGGCCTGTTGCCGCGCGAGGGCAGGGGGGAGGATATCATCTGGTGTGACGTCGATCCCTGCTACATTTTTCATCCCGCAAACGCTTACGAGACCGAAGACGGCAAAGTGGTCATGGATGCCTGCGTCTATGAAACCATGTTTGATACGGACGGGCACGGGCCTGACTCGCCAACGGCGAAGTTCGAATCCCTGACCATGGATCCGGTCGCGAAGACGGTGACCCGTGAGGTGGTCGACCCGTCGCCGCAGGAATTCCCGCGTTATGATGAACGCCTGACGGGCAAGCCCTATCGCTATGTTTATGCCGTGGCCTTGCCGGATCAGGCAGATGACGGCTTTGTCGGCTCGACCTGTCTGTTCAAGCATGATCTTGGTACAGGCAAACGTGACGTCCATGATTTCGGCCCGGGCCGGGTGCCGGCGGAATTCGTGTTCGTGCCAGCGCATGAAAACGCTGGTGAAGACGAGGGTTGGGTGATCGGCTATGTCAGCAATGTCGAGTCCGGCACGTCAGACTTCGTGGTGCTGGATGCGGCGAACTTCACCGCGCCGCCGGTGGCAGAAGTGCACATACCTTACCGCATCCCGCCCGGCTTCCACGGCAATTTCGTTCCGCAGGCTTGAGGGGCCTGGCCCAGATGAGTTGGTAGTCAGCCGACGCTCAAGGCGAGCAGTCGGCTGATCTGGGCGCGTGGCAGGCCGCTGTCATCGTGATAGGCGTTGATCGCGTTCTGAAGGGCGGTGAGGTCGCGCTTTGACGTGGCCTGCGGCTTGTCCAGCACGCCTTCGCGCACCAGCGCTGCGCAGACATGGGAAGAGGCAATCCAGGCATCCCAGCCCGCAAACCGGAGGAAATATGCACCGGTCGCCCCGCCAAGACGGGAGCCACGCTTGTTCAATGCTGTCATCAGGCCGAGCTGGTCATTCGCCGGCCAACTGGCAAGGAAGTTCCCGAAGCCGCCTTCCTTCGCCTCCACGTCCGCAACGAATTTCGCATTCTCCAGCGTGGCCTTGATCTTCTGGCCGTTGCGCACGATGCGTTCGTCCGAGACCAGACGGTCCAGCATCTCGTCGCCGAAGAAAGCGAGCCTGCCGGGATCGAAGCCTTCGAAGGCCGCTTCGAACCCGTCCCACTTCGCGTCGATGACTTTCCAGTTAAACCCAGCATTGAACACACAGCGTGTCATGACCGAGAGCAAACGGTCGGCGGACACTTTCGAAAGGTCCGCCACCGTGTGCGAGTTTTGCGACATCTCCAGCGCGTTCGCCCTTCCGCCATGATGGCCGGCGGCCATCTTAAGGATCGGGGCGAACTTTCGCGCCATGAGTGAGGCTCCTTATCCGAGCGCGGTCTCGTAGACCTTTGCGTAATCGTCAGCACTCATAGGCTTCGGATTTCCGAAGTGCGCAAGGTCTTTCAGTGCGTATTCCACGATGCCTTCGGCGTCTTCCATGCCAAGGCCCAATTCCTTCAGCGTGGCGGGAATGCCGATGTCTTCATTCAGTTTCGCAATCGCGTCGGCGAGGTCTGCGCCTTCCTTCAGGCCCATGACCTGGCGCAGGCGGGCGTATTTTGCGTCTGCAGCCCCTTCATGGAAGCGCAGGATGTGCGGCAGGAAAATCGCATTCAGCGTGCCATGGTGCAGCTTCTTGTCCTTCAGGCGCCCGGCTGCATGAGACAGCGCGTGGACACCGCCAAGCCCCTTCACGAAGGCGAGCGCGCCCTCATAGCTGGCCATCATCATGTGCCAGCGGGCATCTGGATCGGAGCCGTCCTGAACGGCTTTCTTCAGCCAGCCGCCGCCAAACGCACGACAGGCGCCATCATAGCCAATACCCTCCGCAGGCGGATTGACGGCCGGGGCCAGCACCGCTTCGATACAGTGGGTGAGGGCGTCCATGCCGGTCGCGGCGGTCAGGATGGCCGGCAGGCCGAGCGTCAGGTCCGGGTCGCAAATCGCAGTGGCCGGGATCAGGTTCGGGGACACGATAGTTTCCTTGCGCCCGTTCTCCAGGATCACGACGGTACCGACAGAGACTTCAGAGCCCGTGCCCGCCGTTGTCGGAATGGCGATCAGCGGCGGGATTTTCTTGATCTTTTTCGCGCCGCCGGTGATTGCGGCATAGGTTTCCAGTGGATCGGGATGGCTGACCAACAGGCCGATGGCCTTGGCATGGTCCATGGACGAGCCGCCGCCAACGGCGATCAGACCATCGGCGCCGCTGGCCTTGTAGGCTTCCGCCGCCTGCTTGGCCTGGGATTCCAGCGGGTTGGGAACGGTGTCGGCAAATACGCCCGCCGGAGCCATGCCGAGCGCGTCTTCCACTTTCGCCAGGATGCCGACGGCCTTGATGCCGGGATCGGTGACGATGAAGGGGCGGGTGATCCCCAGAGTCTTTACGACATTCGGCAGCTGCTTGAGCGCGCCGGAGTCAAAAATACAGGTGGTCAGGAAGTTCAAAACAGGCATGGGTGCGGCTCCTCAAATACAGCGCGCGCACTCTTGCGGAGGGAGGGGACAAGACGCAAGCCCCCGGCAGATGGATGCGGCGTTCCGCCCTGACGAACACAATAGGGTTCACCGGCGTTAACACATCCCATCTCGGGTTGCGTTCTGTGAATTTGCATGAGCGCAAAGCCCCTCACAATTCGGGGAAATACCTAATTGCGCGGCCGTGTCGCGCGGCACCTCGGCGCGCGTCAAACTGGCTAATTATATCTAAAAAAACAGGGGTCTATCTCCTGCCCATCGGCATTCTTTTCATGGAGGGAAAGACATGAAACGCCTCTTCTGTGCCGCGCTCCTGGCGAGCGCAACTTGGACAACTTTTGCGGGGGCCGCAGCGGCCGAAGGCAATCCGTGGATGATCCGCGGCCGTGTCATCGGTGTCATGCCAAGCGAGTCGGCTGACCTGTCGGTCGCCGGTGCTGCGCTCGGCGGCAGCGTCGACATCAGCGACGAATACGTCCCTGAACTCGACATCACCTACTTCTTCAACAAGAACATCGCTGCCGAGCTGATCCTGGCGACAACGCAGCATGACGTGACCGCCACGAACGTGGCTGCCGTTGGTGGTGCTGACGTGAAACTCGGCGATGTGTGGGTTCTGCCCCCGACGCTGACGCTGCAATACCACTTCGACAATGGCGGCAAGTTCAAGCCGTATGTCGGTGCCGGCATCAACGCCACGCTCTTCTACAATGAAGACGAAGGCTCCACCGCCGACAGCATCGACTATGACTCGAGCATTGGTCCGGCGCTGCAAGTCGGCTTCGACTACGACCTTGATGGCGTACCGGGCGGCTGGGCATTCAACGCCGACGTCAAGAAGATCTGGATCAACAGCGACGTCACCGTCGACTTCACCACCGCCCTCGGCGCCACGGTGAAAGCCGATGTGGACATCAACCCGACGGTTGTTGGTCTCGGCTTCGGCTACAAGTTCTAAAGTCTCCCTGAGCTTCCGTTTATATCCCTTTTCTTTGCGGAAGACTTGGTAACTTGGCCGCGTCCCTCCCCGGACGCGGCCATTTTTCTGCGCCCGATTGTTGCGCGCCTGTCCGCGGCCGCTACAGATGAAGGCCATGAGCATACTCTCCGTGAAAGACCTACGGGTCACGTTCGACACACCCGATGGCGCCGTGAACGCCGTCAAGGGCATCAATTTCGATCTGGCCGCCGGCGAATGCCTTGGCATCGTCGGGGAAAGCGGCTCCGGCAAGAGCCAGTCGGCGCTTGCGACGATGGGGCTTCTGGCTGGCAACGGGAAGGCCACCGGCGAGATCCTGTTCGATGGCACCGACATGCTGACCGCCCCGATCCAGACGCTGCGCCAGATCCGAGGCGCGCGTGTCTCGATGATCTTCCAGGACCCGCTGACCAGTCTCACGCCCCATATGACCGTCGGTGCGCAGATGCGCGAAGTGCTGGCACTTCATACCGGCGAGAAGGGTGAGGCGGCCGACAAGCATTGCGTCGAATGGCTTGAGAATGTGCGCATTCCTGAAGCCGTCCGCCGCTTGAACCAGTTCCCGCATGAGCTGTCCGGCGGCATGCGCCAGCGCGTGATGATCGCCATCGCCATGCTGTGCAATCCGGAAATCCTGATCGCCGACGAACCGACCACGGCGCTGGACGTCACGGTGCAGGCGCAGGTGCTGGAACTGATGGACGAGCTGAAGCGTGAGACGGGCACCGGTATTGCGCTGATCACGCACAATATGGGCGTCGTCGCCCGTATGTGCGACCGGGTCATCGTCATGCGCCATGGCGAGATCGTGGAAGAGGGGAGCACCGACGAGATCTTCTACGCGCCGAAGGCCGACTATACGAAGATGCTGCTGAACGCGGTGCCGCGCATCGATGAGGCAGACCGTCCGGGCCGCGCGGCCCTGATGCCGCCGCCGGCAGACAGTGCCGAACCGCTGCTGCGGGTCGAGGACATGAAGATCCATTTCCCGATCCAGGTGAAAGGCGGCCTGTTCGGCCAACGCAAGCCGCTGAAAGCGGTCGATGGCGTGTCCTTCGACCTGAAGCCCGGCGAGACGCTGGGCGTCGTCGGCGAATCCGGTTGCGGCAAGTCCACGCTTGCGCGCGGCGTGCTAAAGCTCATTCCGCCGACGGACGGAACGGTCGCCTGGCTGGGCCGCGACATCACCAAGGCGGGGCAGAGCGAGATGAACAGCCTGCGCGACGATCTCCAGATCGTCTTCCAGGACCCGCTGGCCAGCCTCGACCCGCGAATGTCGATCGGCGCTTCGATTGCCGAGCCGCTGCAGGTGCACCAGCCGCAGCTCTCAAAGGCCGAGCGCGAAGCGAAAGTGCGCGAGATCCTGCCGCGCGTCGGCCTCGATCCGGCCCTCATCAACCGCTATCCGCACGAACTCTCCGGCGGCCAGAACCAGCGCGTCGGCATTGCCCGCGCGATGATCCTGAAGCCGAAACTGGTGATCTGCGACGAGGCCGTCTCTGCACTCGACGTGTCGGTGCAGGCGCAGGTCGTGGACCTGCTGATCGAGCTTCAGAAGGAGTTCGGGCTGGCCATGATCTTCATCAGCCACGACCTCGCCGTTGTGCGCCAGATCAGTCACCGCGTCATGGTGCTCTACCTTGGCCGTGTGGTGGAGCTGGCCGGGCGCGGCGCGATCTACACCGATGCGCGCCACCCTTACACGAAGGCCCTCATCGCCGCCGTGCCGAATGCGGACCCGAAAAGCGAGAAGGCGCGCGAAAAGCTGAAACTCTCCGGCGACCTGCCAAGCCCGCTCGACAGCCGCGCGGCCCTGCGCTTCATGAAGTCCAAACTGGTCGATGATGCAGATGCGGAACAATACCGCCCGCAACTCGTCGAGGTTTCCCCCGGCCACCTGGTGGCAGAACATGACGCGATGCTGGGCACCGAAGGGCTGGTCGCGGGCTGACGCTCAGCCCCCGGTCTCGTCCGTCTCCGGATAACACGGGCCGTCATAGACCGGCAGGCGAATGTCCATGACAGAGCGGTTGGCGTAGGCGATGCAGGCCTGTCCGAACCCGCGGATCACGTCCGTCGCCTTGTTCTCGGCCCAGGAATGCGCGCAGGCGGCCTGGTCGGCGGCGGGGCTGTCGGCTGAAGTGCCGGGCTGCTGCTGCGCGGTGATGAAGTCCGACACACAGCGTCCATACACTTTCACGCCCAGCAGGAAGCCGTCGCGCAGCGATCGGGCATCTTCCATCTCGCCGGCAGACTGGAATTCCACGCCTGAAAAGTCCGGCACGGCCAGCGTACCGCAGGATTTGGCCACGAGGCCGCGCCCCTCTTCACTGATCTCCGCCGGGCAGGTGCGATAGTCACCCGCCGCCTGCACCGGCTCTGCCGCGGCGGGCAGGGTGGCCAGAAGACAGATGGCAAAGGTCGCAACGCGCATGACGGAACTCCACTCGGGTTCTGTTTTTATAGACATAATCGCGCGCCGGGGCACGCCCTCTTGCTCATCCGGGCGCAACCTTGGCTTAAGACCCCCGTGCGAAAGTGGTGTATTCTTCGCGAAGGAATGCGTCCTTGCCTCAGCTGATCGGCCTTGTCCTTGTTGTTACGCTCGTCTTTGGCGGCCTTGTGTTCACGGGCGGCCACATGGCGATGGAGGCGCTGCCCCTCGAACTCGCCCTGATTGGCGGGGCCGCCGTGGGTACGCTGGTCATCGGCAATTCGCCCGCCGTCGCCAAAGAGGCCGGGGCGGGGGTGCTTAAGGCGTTCACCGGCGCCAAATGGCGGCAGGAGGACTACCAGTCGATGCTGGTCCTACTCGGCACGCTGATGCGCAAGGCCCGAAGGGGCGGCTTTGTCTCCATCGAGGCCGACATCGAAAACCCCATGGAGTCCGAAACCTTCGCCGCCGCGCCCACCATCCGCGACGATGAGGCGGCCCGCTCCCTCATCTGCGACGCCTTCCGCCTGATGGCACTGGACCTGTCGGACCCGGCCCGCGCCGAGGCGCATATGGACCAGTCGATCCATCAGAACCTTGGCCGCCGTATGAAGGCCGTCGCCGCGCTGCACACCGTGGCTGACGCTCTGCCGGCGCTCGGCATCGTGGCCGCCGTACTGGGCATCATCCGCACCATGGGCTCGATCGACCAGTCACCTGCCGTGCTGGGCGCGATGATCGGTACGGCGCTGCTCGGCACTTTCCTCGGCGTGTTCCTCGCCTATGGCGTGGTCGGGCCGCTGGCCGCGCGTTTCGGACAGGTTGTCGAAGACGAAGCCGTCATGCTGGAAACCGCCCGCACAACGCTTGCCGCCTTCGGAAGTGGCATCCAGCCCGGCATCTGCGTCGAACTCGGCCGCGCCGCCATCCCCGCAGACTTCCGCCCGGATGCGGGAGCAGTAGAGCGCGCCTCGACTGCTGCGCGCTTTGCGGGGCGCAGGGCGGCATAGATTGACCCCGTCGGCGACGCACCTAAACACTCCCCGGAATGCCTGTTCTCCGCCTTGCCACGTTCAATTGCGAAAACCTGATGATGCGCTGCGATTTTGCCCATACGGGCATTGCGCGGGCCCGCGAGCGGCTGACCGAGGTCGACAATGCGGTGGTCGCGGAGCAGGTGGATTCGGTCTTTGACGTCCTTTCGGAGGATGACCGGACGCTGACCGCCGAGGCGCTGGCGGTCACGCAGGCCGAGGTTTGCGCCCTGCAGGAGGTGGAGAACCTTGTCACGCTGACCGCGTTCGACACGCGCTACCTGGCGCGCTGGTCCGGGGCCGAGTTCGATGAACGCGTCCTCCTGGAGGGGAACGACTCCCGCGGCATTGATGTCGGGCTCCTGTCGCGCCTCCCGGTGATCCACTATCGCAGTCATGCGCGGGAGACCTATGGCACGCTGGGGCTGAAGCCGCCAAATGGACTGAGCGTCAACGACTATGCCTTCCGGCGCGACTGCCTTGAGGCGGATATCCTGAAGGACGGGTGCGTGCTGACGCTTTTCGTCTGTCATTTCAAGTCAATGTTCGGCGGCCGGCACAGGACCCGCGCCATCCGGGAGGCCGAAGCGCAGGCCGTGCGCCTGATCATTGAGCGCCGCTTTCCGGATCCCGCCTCTGCCGAATGGGTGATCCTTGGCGATTTCAACGACTATTTCGAACGCGACGGGCAAGCCCTGCACGATCATGGCCTCGGCCCCCTGATCGATGACGGGTTTGCTGTCGACCTCGTCACCCATGCCGTCGCCGACCCGTATGACCGGTGGACCCACCACTATAATGGCGACGACACATATGGCGCGCTGGACCATATCTTCCTCTCCCCGGCACTTGCGCAGCGCAATGCGAGACCACACGTACGCATCGTTCGTGCGGGAACCCCTTTTCGCGCGCGGCGTTATGAGGGGGCACGTTTTCCTGGCGTAGGCTGGAGCGAGCCGAAGGCTTCGGACCATTGTCCGCTGGCCACGACACTGCAGTTTGAAGGACGCCCGCTGGAGCCGTAAGATCTGTTCCGGTAACGCACTTTCCCGAATGTTTGGAGGCCCGCAGCCATGTCCCGTTTAGACAAGCTGGTCGAGACCGTTGAGATCTATCAGGCGCTGGCCACCGAGAATTACGACCGGATTCGCGGCCTCGCTGAACAGATCCGTGGCGGCCTGTGTGATTATATCGGCATGGGCGAGATACCCTGCGTCTACCTGGTGCCGCCAACGGGCCAGTTCGAGCCGAAAGCCTATGGCGATGCCGCGTTTTCGATGCCGCCACGCGGATTCCGAACGCTGTCACCGGTGGCATTCGGCCTGGCTGTGCGCCTGTCCCGTGGCAATGACTGGCTGCGCATCACGATGGAATGCCGGAAAGTGGGTGAGACCTTCAAGGTCAGCATCGAGGACGGTTCGGAATACGAATTCAAGCTGCCTATCAGTTTCGAGACCCAGCTGCCTTTCTATGATCACATCTACTCCCACATTCTGAACTGGTTTACCGATCAGATCGAACGCTACAAGAATGGCGAATACGGCAGCCGGGTGATCGGCTTTGACTTCGCAGATGACACGAACCAGCAGGACGTTTAGGTTTCCGCTGGGGCATCACCTGAGATGGGATACATATGAACGGCTTTGAGATTGCCCTGGCGAGTGCGGGGTCAAGCGAGCTTATCTTTGCCTGCGCCCTGATCGGGGCGCTGGGGATCGGCGCGCAATGGCTCGCCTGGCGGCTGCAGGCGCCGGCCATCGTGCTGATGGCGCTGGCAGGCCTTGCCGTCGGCCCGCTCTGGGCCGTGATTTTCGGTGAGGCACTGCTGGACCCGCAGCGCGTGTTCAATGGCGGCGGCAAGGAGCTGCTGCGCCCCATCGTGTCGCTGGCTGTGGCCGTGATCCTGTTCGAGGGCGGCCTTGTCCTGAAATTCGAGACCCTGCGCGAAGCTGGCGCCGCCGTGCGCCGGATGGTCTTCCTTGGCGGACCTCTGGCCTGGTTCCTGGGTTCGCTCGCGGCCCGCTATGTGGCCGGACTCGATTGGGGCAGCGCCGTTGTGTTTGCGGGCGTACTGGTGGTTACCGGGCCGACGGTGATCATGCCGCTGCTGCGCCAGTCTAAGCTGGGTGGCCGGGCAGGGGCCTTCCTGAAATGGGAGGGCATCGTCAACGACCCGGTGGGCGCCTTGTTCGCCGTTGCCGCCTTTGAAATCATCCGAGTTGCCGCGACCGGCGAGTCCATTCTCGGCAAAGGCGCGATGATCGTCTTCGCCGCGGCACTGGGCGTCGGCCTCGGTATCGCCTTTGGCCTCGGCATGGTGCGCGCTTTCCGTCAGGGCTGGACGCCGGAATACCTGAAAGCGCCGATCATCTTCGCCTCGATCATCCTCTGTTACGCCATGGCCGAGATGATCGAGAAGGAGATCGGCCTCGTCGCCGTCACCGCCTATGGCATGACGCTGGCCAATTCGCGCCTCGCTGGCCTCAATGAGCTGCGCAAGTTCAAGGAAGATATCGCCGTCCTGCTCGTCTCCGGCGTGTTCGTGATCCTGACGGCAAACCTGACGCCGGACGTGATCCGGCGAGCGCTGACCTGGAACACGCTCGCCTTCCTGATGGTGATGCTGTTCGTTGTGCGCCCGCTGTCGGTCTGGATCTCGACCTTCGGCACGTTGAAGCGGAACGAGGCGCTGCTGCTCGGCTGGATTGCGCCGCGCGGTGTGGTTGCCGTGGCCGTCTCCAGCCTGTTCGCGACCCTGCTCGCCGATCTCGGCCGTCAGGGCGATTCCAAATTCTACTTCTCCGGCGCCGAACAGATCACGCCGCTGGCCTTTGCCATGGTGTTCACGACTGTCGTACTGCACGGCTTCACCATTGGCCCGCTGGCCCGGCGTCTGGGCCTCGCCCGCAAGGAGCGGCCAGGCGTGCTGCTGGTCGGCGTCAATCCGTGGAGCATCGATTTTGCCCGCACGCTAAAGGATATCGGCATCGAGCCGATCCTGGCGGACAATACCTGGCGGCGCCTGCGCCCCGCGCGCGAAGCCGGCCTCAGCACCTTCTTTGGTGAGGTCCTGTCGGAAGATGCCGAAGTGCGGCTGGACCATTCGGCCTTTGACCAAGTGCTCGGCCTGTCGGCGAACGAGCCCTATAACGCGCTTGTCTCCAGTCATTTCGCGCCGGAACTCGGCCGCCACAAAGTGTTCCAGCTATCGGCCCAGGAGACCGAGGAAGACGATCACCGCACACTGGGCCTCTCCACGCGTGGCCGCACGCTGATCCGCCGGGGCCGCAGCTATGATAGCCTGATCCGCGACCATTATCGCGGCTGGGAATTCTCGAAGACGCGCCTGACCGAAACTTACGATATCGAGCACTTCAAGCGCGACCGCCCGAAGGCCGATATCGTTGCAGAGCTCCGTCCGGACGGCACGCTGAACTTCCTCGGCCCTCATCGTGAGGTGAAGGGCGGTGAAGGCGTGATGCTGATCAGCTTCGGCCCACCGCGCGAAGCAGAGGCCCCGGCAGCCGAGGCTGTGGAAGAATCCTCCGAGTCTCCGGCCACCGCCTGACGCAAGCAGAGTATCGAATCCGTATTGTGTACTGAGGTGGGTTCTGCGCACGAGTTCTCCCGCCGCTGGCGCACCTTCCCAAGGGGCCGGGTCTTTGTTTTTATGCGGATTATTCTCCGGCGGCCTGCAGGCCTGCCCCATGGGTGCGCAGCCAGGACCTGTGACGCTTCCAGTCCGGGCAGCATCTGGCCACCTGTGCCCAGAATTTCGGCGAGTGATTCATCTCAAGGATGTGAGCGCATTCGTGCGCGGCCACATAGTCCAGCACGTCCGGCGGGGCCATGATCAGGCGCCAGGAAAAGGAAAGCTGCCCGTCATGCGTGCACGACCCCCAGCGCGAGCGCGTATCCTTTACCGAAATGCTCTTGTGGACGACGCCAAGTGTGGCCGTGTGGCGCTTTACCGCGCGGGTCAGGTCCGCCCGGGCCTGCTTCTTGAGGAAGCGCATCACACGCAGGTCCATCGTCTCCGGGTCACCCGGAACACTCAGTAATCTCGGGGAAATTTCGTCTTCAGGCCAGATTTTCGCGATCCGTCCCTCGCCTTCCGAGGTGAGCTGGAGCGGGGCGCCTCGATACTGGATCATGGCGCCTTCCTCGAACCGGACAGGTTCCGGCAGGTGCTGCAGGCGCATCGAGATCCAGTCGGCGCGTTCTGCAGCAAAGGCTGCAGCATCCTTGATCTGTCGGCGTGACGGGGCGACGGCGACGGCCTCGCGGCGGCGTTCATCGAGGCGCAGAATCAGCCGTCTGGCCTTGGCATTTACCTCAAACCGGACCCGCACACGATGCCCGTTCGGGGCACGTAGTGTCATTGTCTGGCCATTGTTGTAGGTCATTGCTAAGACTTCCGCTCAAACGCCGGATTCGCGTGCATTCCAATACCCAATTATTCAGAGGGCCAACATATGAAATATTTGCTGACGGGCGTTGCCGCCATCACAATGCTTACGGCTTGCGGGCAGAAAGACAAGCCGGATGACGCCGCCGTGCCGTCAGGAATTGTGTTCTCCGAATCCAAGATTCCATCCTACTCAGTCCATAAAGGAGATGCAGGATCGGCTGCCGCCGCCCTCGCCGCCATGTCGCTGGAAACTTCCGGCTCCGGCAATGTCACCTGGGACAAGCGGGCCCTCAATGGCGACAAGGCCGTCTTCACCGGCGTCACCATCGTCACGTCCGCCTATGAGGCCGACGATGAGGACGAGATCTCCGAGCTTGATGGCGCGGACCTGACGGTTGCAACGCTTGAACTGGACGGTCTCGCCATGCTGGACGGTGAGCCGAGCTTCTCCCGTATCCTGCTGAACGACATCACCTTCGTGCCGACAGATCCGGACGAGGCCGAAAATGGCTCCGGCAAGATCGGCTCCATCGACCTCGTCAATCCGTCTCCGGAAACCGCCAACTGGGTCGCCAGCCTGTTCTCCGAAGATGAAGTGCCGGACCTGCCGGAAGGCGACGCCCTCGCCTTCGACCATTGGGCCGTCAAGGATGTCGATTTCCGCATCGACGATCCCGATGGTGAAGAGGGCACCTTTACCATCGGCACAATCGAAGTGACGGGTCTCAAGGAGCAAGCGGCCGCCCTGATGAAGCTGGACGGCCTGACCTTCGATATGTTCGACCCGGTCGAAGATACCAAGATGAAGCTCAATCTCGCCTCTATCGAGATGCGCGGCGCAGACCTTGGCCTGCTGACCGATGCATCAGAAGACGCGGCAGACCCGGAAGAGGTCTCGCAGATGATGAATCTGGCGGGGCAGGACCCGGCCAATCCGGGCTATGAATCCCTGACGCTCAACGGCTTCGACATGGACATGGCCGGCGTGAAGATCGACCTGCCGAAGCTCGTCTCCGCCGTTGGTCGTGACAAGAAGAACGGTGTCGTCGCCGTGAAGACCGAGCCGTTCAAGGTTTCTCTCACCACGGATGAAGGCAAATATGGCGAGCAGCTGGCCGGCCAGCTGGCCATGCTGGGCTATCAGGAGCTGGAACTGTCCGGCGCCGGATACCAGACCTATGACGAGGCCTCCGATCTCACCACCTATAAAAAGGGTGAGAACTTCTGGGAGCTGAAGGACGGGTTCCGCATCGATTTCGGTGCGCAATATGCCGGCGCCAAGGCCATGGCCGAGGCAGACGCATCCGACGATCCGGCGGACATGCTGGGCGATACGCTCGACAACATGATCATCCACAATATGGAACTGTCGATCGACGATGACGGCTTCATGGACCGGGCTTTCAACGCTTATGCCGCCCAGTCCGGGCAGGACCCGCAGGAGATCCGCAACCAGCTGACCGGTCTCCTGGCCATGGCGCCGATGATGGCGGCTGGCAGCGGCATCGATCCTGAGCTGCTGACCGAGGCCTCGACAGCGCTTTCCAGCTTTGTGACCAGCCCCAAGACGCTGACCATCAAGCTCGCTCCGGCCGAGCCGCTGGCCATGTCCACGCTGGCCGACATGGAAGACCCGTCGGCCCTGACGAAAGAGAAGCTCGGCTTCTCCGCCGCCAACGAATAGGCTTCCTGACCACATGAGGAGCGCGCGCATCCTTCTGGGTGCGCGCGCTTTTCTTTTTTGCGGGCCGGGTGCATAGCGTATCGCCATGAAAATCGCATTCTTCGGAGACGTCGTCGGAAAGCCCGGCCGCCAGGCCGTGTTGGACCATCTGCCGGGCCTGAAAGCCCGCCTGCAGGTCGACTTTGCCATCGTCAACGCAGAGAACGCCGCCGGCGGCTTTGGCCTGACGAGCGCCATCGCGGAAGAGTTCTTCAATGCGGGGGCGGACTGTCTGACCCTTGGCGACCATGCCTGGGACCAGCGCGAGGCGCTGACCTATATCGAGCGGGAGCCGCGCCTCCTGCGCCCCGTCAATTATCCTGCCGCGGCCAATGCGCCGGGGAAGGGGGCGCATCTCTTCGCCCTGCCGGATGGCCGCCGCATCGGCGTGATCCAGGCGCAGGGCAATGTGTTCATGAAACAGACGATGAGCTGCCCGTTCGACGCCGTGGACGCCGCGCTCGATTCCATGCCGCTCGGCGCCGTGGCGGATGCCATCGTGGTCGACATGCATTGCGAGGCGACGTCAGAGAAAATGGCCATGGGCCACCATTGCGACGGCCGCGCCAGCCTCGTTGTCGGCAGCCACACCCATGTGCCGACCGCCGACACGATGATCCTCGAAGGCGGCACGGCCTACCAGACCGATGCCGGCATGTGCGGCGACTATGACAGCGTCATCGGCATGCAGAAGCAGATCTCGCTCTATCGCTTCCAGACCCAGCTGCCCGGTGACCGCTACCAGCCGGCCCTCGGCGAAGGCACGCTCTGCGGCACCTATGTCGAAACCGACGACCGCACCGGCCTCGCCATCCGTATAGAGCCAATCCGCATCGGTGGCAGACTGAGCGAGATGGTGCCGGGCTGAGTCTATCCGGCGAGGATTGTCCGCAGGGCGTTCGCAATCACAATCGGGTTGCGGTCTGTCCGCTTCACGGGTGGCGGCGGATTGCCGCCGGCCAGCCTGTGCACGGCCGTCATGGCGGAGCGGACGGAGTATTCGACCGTGAAGACGACATCGTGCGGTTGTTCGCAATACTGGCCGAGGCAGGCGAAGTTGCTGGCGCCTGCAGGCACGACATCCGGCCGGTCGCCAGCGCGTCGCGGCATGAACTGGCTGGTGATCAGCGGCATCATGCAGGGCCGGACGATGGCATCGCAGAACATGGCGTCTGCCTCGTCGCCGAGCCTTAACTGGCCCGCAAGCTCCGCCAGGATCTCGTCGCCCGAGCACTCTGCCATCGGCTTCTTCACGAAGTCACCCTCCCGGTCGCCGAGCAGGCCATAGCCCCAGAAGACATAGGTGCCATCTGCCTGCTGACGGAAGTGCGGCTGGTGGAGCATAACGAAGCACAGCATCCAGCCAGAATCGGCGATGGTCACCAGGCCGCCCGTACCAGTCCGGTTGCCGGAAAAGCGCTCCATGTGATCGACGAAGGCCGGATTCTTCAGGGTCACCGTGAAGGATTCCCAGCGTGTGCGCGTAACGTCCGGGCAGAACAGGTCCGGCCGTCCGAATACGGGCGTCTTCGCCGCGAGGTTTTGCCACAGCGTCCAGGCGCTCTCCGTCTCCGGGGCGGGCGGGGGCGCCGTGTTCGACCCCTGAACCGAATTGGCCGTCATCGAGCCGAGCGTAAAGAAGACGCGGTCATGTTCGGAAACCGGCATGGTCTCGCGCCGCCCGGCCCGGTCGAGAATGAGTTCGGCGACGCTGAGCGCCTCTCCCGGCCCGTCAAGGCTCGCATCGACAATCTCCGTGCCCGTCGCGAACGTCACGCCCCGTTCTGTCAGCCAGTCCACGATGGGCGCGATCAGCGAGTCATACTGGTTGAACCGCGTCCTCAGAACGCCTTCCATACGGGTGAAGCCTGGGAAGAGGTGGATGAAGCGCTTCAGGTAACGCGCGAGCTCAACCGCGCTGTGCCATGTCTGGAAGGCAAACATCGTGCTCCACATGATCCAGAAGTTCGACTGGAAGAAGGCCGCATCGAAGCAGTCCTCAATCGCCTTTCCATCCAGCGTCTTTTCTTTCACCAGAATCAGGCGAGCCAGGTCCCGCATGTCGCGCAGGCGCAGGCCGAGGCGCGTGTCGGCCTTCGCGCCATTCCGGATAAGCCGGCAGCGAGAAGATCCGGGTACGTCCCGGTTGAAGGCGAATATGTCCTCCTTCGCTGACAGACCGTCCGGCAATCTGCTCGGAATGGATTGCAACAGGTCGAAGGTGCAGATGAAGTTCGGCTCGAACATTCGCCCGCCGCGCACGAGATAGCCTATGTCCGCATCGCCGGACCCGTCGAGGCTGCCGCCGAAGCGGTCTTCCTTCTCGAAGATCGTGACCTGCTCGCCTGCAACGTCAGCATCGCGGATCAGGAACACCGCCGCCGCCAGCGAGGCGATCCCGCCCCCGGCGAGATAGTAATGCGCAGGCCGTTCCGGTTCGCGTGTCATCTGCCGCCCTCCCTGACGGGTTCAGCTGCCGCGGGCTGTGTTATTTCTTCAGCGCGGCGCTTATCGGATCAGACAGCGTTTTCGCCGCCCTGCCAAGTCGGCGATCGCTGTTAGGGAAGCGCACTTGTAAAGCATCATCACCTCCCGCGCCGCTGAAGCCCAAAGGAAATCGTGCAGGGTGATTGATGGTGCTATTCAGGTGCAGATTGCAGGGCGGTGAGAACGGCGGAATCTCTGTCATAGATATCATCCAGGTAGCGGATGCCTCCCAGCCCATCACTGACCGTGGTGAGGTAAAGGATATGGACAGGTATGCGCGTGCTGAGCGTGGCGCGTGTTTCTTTGCCCGACGCAACTGCGGCGTCCACCTTTGCAGCATCCCAGCCGGATGTTTCCGACAAGAGCCATTTTGACAGCTCGATCGGGAACTGCGTCCGCAAGCAGCCGGACGAGAAGGCCCGCTGCCGTTCAGCGAACAGCCCCCGCGTTGGCGTGTCGTGCAGGTATACATTATACGGATTGGGAAACATGATCTTCACCTGACCAAGCGCGTTCATCGGTCCCGGTGCCTGTCGCAGTCGATAGGGGAAGTTCGACGGCTTTAATGAGGCCCAGTCTATGCTTGCGGGGTCCACAACCTTGTTCGACCGGTCAAGTACCTGGAAGCCCAGTCGTCCTATGGTGCCGGGGTCTTTCTGGAACATGGGCAGTTTGTCCGCTCGGGCCAGACTGTCCGGCGTTTCCCACCAGGGATTAAACACGATGTATTCGATTTCGTCGGAAAACACAGGCGTCCGCCGGTAGGGCTTGCCGACAATCGTCAGGTGCGTACTCTGAGAAATACCGTTTTCGAAGGCTGTTACCTCGAAGGATGCGATATTCGCCCGTAGATGCCGGCGGCCGAGGGAATCGGGCAGCCAGCGCCAGCGCTCGAGGTTGACGCGTAATTGTGCAATCCGAGCCTCAATTCCCTTGTTCAATAGACGAATTGTAGCAGCACCGGCTACACCGTCTGAGTCCAACCCTTCCGAAGCCTGAAAGGTTTCGACTGCGTTTTTTGTGGCTTCGTCAAAATTATCGCTTCCCGCCCTGGCTTCCAGCAGGCCAAGTTGAGACAGGCGGGCGCGCAATGAGGCGACCCTCGGGCCTGACATACCGGATTTCAGTGCCGGCCCTTCTTCCACGGTGATGATTTTCAATGCTTCGGCCGCCTGCTGAGCTGCCAATTCTGCCCGCATCGCCTGATAGACCGGCTGTTGCGGGGCGAGCGCTTCAAGCGTGGCTGATATCTCTCCACTCTCCAGCGCGCTCGACAGGCTGGCTGAAATATCTGCTTGCCGGGCAGGAATGGTCCAGCTTGGCTCGATACTCACAGGATTCAGCTTGCCTTGCAGCAGGTGGGAGGCGGCCATCAGCCATGCGGCAGTGGCCAGCCGGTCACGCTCTGCGGGGTCTCCGCGCGCAGCTTCCAGCGCGCCGAGATTGTAATCTTCCGGATTCAGACCATGACTCGAAATGCCTTTCAGGGCGGAAAGCAGCTCGTCGAAATTCTCATCGGACCAGACCTGTTCGACCCCGGCCTCTTCATAAAAGGTCTCGGTCACGATGGGCGCAATATCTGCCGCGTGTGCAGTCTCCTGAACCGGCTGGGTTTGCGTACAGGCAGTCAACAGCAATGCGGCAGCCGCCTGGATGATAATAATGGGCTTCGGGCGCATGGAGCTTCCTCTTCAACTGACCGCTTTTCATTCTGGCGGTGAATACGCCGCTTCGTCCAGTCTTAGCTGATGGAGGAGCGGCAGACTAACGTGTCCGGAATGATCCGTTATAGTCAGGCCAGATCATGGCGTAGTCGGATTTCGTCCTGTGGCAGTTATCCCCCCGCACGCATCACGCCTCCAATCCTGCCGCCATCATTGCCGCGAAAAGAATTCCATCCGACACCTCCGTGCCCGGAGTTATAGTCCGGCACATGTCGCTCTTTCATCCACCCGCCTGGTTCCCGCCGCAGCTCGCCTTTCTCTGGCCTCTGATCTGGGTCCAGGTGCTGATGCTGCGCGCGCATTCCAATGACCGCCTTACCGTCGCGTGCGACGGGCGGGCCGCAGTGCCGGCATATCTCAACTTGCAGCCCCTCTCCCTCTGGAGAGGGGGGATGAGGGGGTAAAGGCATTGCCGTATGCCATGCACTCGCTTGTGTTTCGTGGCCCCTCACCCCCAACCCCTTGTCCCAAGGGAGAAGGGGCCTTCACCTGCCGCTGCCGGATACCTGACGCGTCGGCTGACCCCCGAAAACCAAACCCACCTCACCAAGCGCCGTCACGGGCGCCGCACGTGCTGGCGATCACGCTTTCGCGAGGGCTCTTGTATTGAACCGAACGATCGGTACATAAGCCGGGTCGAAAGACAATAACCCTTCAAACGACCTCTGAAGTCACCCTGATCAAACAAGGAAATTCAAATGTCCCGTATCCCGACCCCCGCCACCGTTGAAGATGCCCCGGCCGCGGCACACACTTCGCTGAACGGCGTGAAAGCCGCGCTCGGCATCGTGCCGAACCTCTACCGCCTCACCGCCAACAGCCCGGCCGCCCTGGACGGCCTGCTCTCGTTCAACGGCGCGCTCGGCAAAGGCCAGCTGCCGGCCGCAACTCGGGAGCGCATCGCGCTCGCCATCGCGAACGTGAACGGCTGCTCCTACTGTAACTCGGCCCACTCCTACATCGCGGCCAACATGCTGAAACTGCCGGAAGACGAGATCATCCGCGCCCGTGGCGGCCGTGCCTCCGATGCGAAAGCTGATGCGGCTGTGGTACTCGCCCGCAAGATCGCCATCGCCCGCGGCGCCGTGAAAGACACCGACATCACCGAAGCACGCGCGGCTGGCCTGTCGGATGGCGAACTCGTGGAAGTCGTCGGCCACGTCGCCCTCAACGTCTACACCAACTACCTCAACGAGGTATTTGGCACCGAGATCGACTTCCCGGTCGTCACCGCCGAGCGCGTGGCCGAGCCGGCCTGAAGCCAACGCTGAGGAAGCGCCTGACGGGCCCAAAAGGCCCGGAAGGGGAAGGACGGGGACTCTCCCACTCGTCCTTCCCCGAACGCGCGTCTGAAATCCGCTTTGATTTTACCGGTCAGTTGCGGAAGGGTACACCAATGACCGCTGCTGCCAGAACTTCCCATTCGCGCGACGAGATCGTCCGCAAATTGTTCGACCTCTTCCGCCATCGCGGTTTCGAGGGTGCGGCCCTGTCGGACATATCGGAGGCCACCGGCCTTGGCCGCTCCAGCCTCTATCACCACTTCCCTGGCGGGAAGGACGAGATGGTTGCCGCCGTCGCAGACTTCGCCCACGGCCAGATCGAACAGAACATCCTCGCGCCATTGGCCGGGGAAGGGCCGCTGGCGGACCGGGTTGCGGCGATGCTGGAAACGACCAGCGCGATGTATGATTGCGGGCGGGAACCCTGCCTGGTCGCCAGCCTCATGGTCTCGCCGGGCCTCGCGCCGGACTCTGTCGGAAAGGTGCAGGCCATCCTGAATGACTGGATCGCGGCGCTGGCCGCTGCGCTGGAAGGCGCGGGGCTCCCGGCGGCCGAGGCGAAGCGTCGGGCGACCGCGGCTATCATCGATATCCAGGGTGCGCTCCTCGTCGCCCGGGCCAGCGGCGATACCGGCGTTTTCACCGATGCCATGGAAACCGCCCGCCGGGACCTGCTCGAACCGGCCTGACCTTCACGCCTGAACCGTCCGGCTTGGCCTGCGGCGCCCCATGCGCTAAAGCCCTGCCTTTCCAGTTTCGAACCGCTGCCGAGAGGGTTTTCATGGCCGGCCACAGTAAATGGGCAAACATCCAGCACCGCAAAGGCGCCCAGGACAAGAAGCGCGCCGCGCTGTTCTCGCGTCTGTCCAAGGAGCTTACCATCGCGTCGAAAATGGGCGGGCCCGATGCGGACGCCAATCCGCGCCTGCGTCTGGCCATCCAGAACGCCAAGGGCCAGTCGATGCCGAAGGACAACATCCAGCGCGCCATCGACAAGGGCCAGGGCGGTGGCGGCGAAGACTATATGGATATCCGCTATGAAGGCTTCGGCCCCGGCGGCGTCGGCATCATTGTGGAAGCCTCCACCGACAACAAGAACCGCGCCGCGACCGATATCCGCACGGCGTTCTCCAAGAATGGCGGAAACCTCGGCGAGACGGGCTCTGTCTCCTTCGGCTTCGACCAGGTCGGCGAGATCGAATACCCGCCGGAAGCCGGCAGCGAAGACGAGATCATGGAAGCCGCCATCATGGCCGGTGCCCAGGATGTCGAGTCCGACGAGAGCGGCCACTTCATCTACACCGCTCGCGAAGACCTGCAGACGGTGGCCGATGCGCTGACCGAACATTTCGGGGACGCGGTCGAAGCCAAGTCGACCAAGTTGATCTGGAAGCCACAGAACACGGTGCCGATCGAGGGCGACGCGGCTGACACGCTGATGAAGCTGCTCGACGTGCTGGATGACCTCGACGATGTCTCGAACGTCTACGACAATTCCGAACTGTCGGATGAGGAAGCCGCCCGCCTCGCTGGCGAGTGATCCGGACAGCAAACTGGTTTAAGGGCTGACGAGGCGGATCTGGCTGCGGCCGCTGTCTTCACCGGCAGAGGCGGCGACATGCCAGCCGAGCGCCTCGTAAGCCTTGCGCGCGCCGAAATTCTGCGTGTCCACATCCAGCGTCAGCGGCTGGCCGGCCTCTTGCCGGGCAACTTCCAGCAGGCCGCGGCCGACGCCGCAAAAGCGCCAGTCCTCATGCACGAAGATGTGGTCGACATAGGCATCGGGCGGCTGAAGCGTGAGGAAGCCGATGATGCCGGCACTCGGCTCTTCGGCGACCCAGATCTTCGCGCCGGGCAGGGACCGGATCAGCCGCGCCACATAAGGCCGGGGGGCTCCGCGCCACGGGAACTTGCGCAGACAGGACATGAAGATCGACATGCAGGCCTGCCCGTCGCTCGTTTCATAGTCCCGTATGTGCCAGCCGGCTCCGGCATGAATGTACATGCCCTAAAAGTAGCAACGGAATTCTGTGCGTCCACTGTTTCTCGGCTGTGAACGCTGCAAAACTACATCTGCATCGTCCAGCCTTCGACGCCCATGGCCGCCTGACGGATCGCTTCCGACAGGGTGGGGTGGGCATGGCAGGTGCGGGCGACATCTTCCGAGGCCGCGCCGAATTCCATGGCAACGCAGATCTCGCCGATCATCTCGCCAACGCACGGGCCCATCATGTGGGCGCCCAGAATGCGGTCGGTGTTCTTGTCGGCCAGGATCTTCACGAAGCCAGTGGTTTCATGGTTCGTGCGCGCGCGGGAGTTGGCCATGAAGGGGAACTTGCCCTTCTTGTATTCGATGCCGGCTTCTTTCAGCTGGTCTTCCGTCTTGCCGACCCAGGCGATCTCCGGGTTCGTGTAGACGACGCTCGGCACCAGATCATAGTCGACATGGCCCGCCTTGCCGGCGATCAGTTCGGCGACGGCCGTGCCGTCATCCTCGGCCTTGTGGGCCAGCATCGGCCCGTGGATGCAGTCGCCGACCGCCCAGACGCCGTCAGCGGCCTTGAAGTGACCGTCGGTCACTTGCACGACACCGCGCTTGTCGGTGGTCACGCCAACATTCTCAAGACCCAGGCCATCCGTGTACGCACGGCGGCCGACGGCCACGATCACGACATCTGCGTCGAGGGTTTCGGTGTCGCCGCCCTTGGCCGGTTCCATGGAGAGTTTCAGCTTCGACTTCATCTTCTCGACGCCGGTCACTTTCTGGCCGAGGCGGAAGGTGAGGCCCTGTTTCTTGAAGACGCGCTGGGCTTCCTTGGCGATCTCGCTGTCGGCGCCCGGCATGATGCGGTCGAGATACTCGACCACGGTCACTTCAGCGCCGAGGCGTGCCCAGACCGAGCCCATCTCGAGGCCGATGACGCCGGCGCCGATCAGGATCAGGCGCTTTGGCACAGCGGTCAGCGACAAGGCGCCGGTGTTCGTCACCACGCGCTCTTCATCGATCTCGATGCCTGGCAGGCTGACTGGCTCGGAGCCGGTGGCGATGACGATGTTTTTCGTTTCGAAGGTCTGGGTGCCGCCCTCGTTCAGGGTCGCTTCGACTTTGCCCGGCCCGAGGATCTTGCCGCGGCCCACGATGTAGTCGACCTTGTTCTTCTTGAAGAGGAATTCGATCCCCTTGGTCAGGCCTTCGACGGCGTCGTCCTTCTGCGCCATCATCTGGGTGATATCGATTTCCAGCTTGCCGGTCTTGATTCCCATGCCGGCGAAATCTTCCTGCGCACCGCGATAAAGGTCGGACGCGTGGAGGAGGGCCTTGGACGGGATGCAGCCGACATTCAGGCAGGTGCCGCCGAGTTTGCCGCGGGATTCGATACAGGCAACCTTCAGCCCGAGTTGTCCTGCGCGGATCGCGCAATTGTAGCCGCCGGGGCCGCCACCGATGATGACGACGTCATAGGTCTCTGCCATGGGAAATTCTGCCTTGCGAAAAGGGGCCTGAGGATTCGAGCGCCAACCTAGGCATTTGCGCCCTGAAATCAATGCGCCCTTGGTAGGGAGAGCAGCTTCAGTTGCGTTGCAGGATAAATAGCAGGCCCATCAGCACAATCAGAATGCCCGAAAACACGGCTTCATCCATCCAGAGCACCGAATTTGCCCCGGAAAGCGCCATCGTGGCCGCCAGCAGCGCGAAAACGCCCACACCAATCAGGCTGAGCAGGGCGCCGAAAGGTTTGCCGAAGCCTGCCAGCAGGCCGCCGATCACAGCGACAAAGGTGCCGAGTATGCGCAGCAGGCTGGTTGGCGGGGAGAGAAGGGCATCAGACAGGGGGCTGCCGCGCGAAACGATCACGTTCACTGTGTGAATGCCGCCCCAGAGCAGCCAGGCTGCCAGCACGGCCAGTGCAAAGCCGGCGAGATTGCGAACGGTCATAACAAGCCTCCCTCATTATCATTCTTGAGGGGACCATACGCCATGTCGGCGTAAAGCGAAGTAAATTCAGGGTCTGCCGGTCTGGCCGGGTCTCAGGCGAGGCCTCGGGCTTCCAGCACTTTTTGCCGACGGGCAGCGGCCTTGCGGCCATGATGGGCAAAGCTGGCCCGTTGGCGCGCGACGGCGGCTGGGACGAAACCGGGCCGGGTCTTGGGCTGGCCGAACACATGCTTGCGCACGACAATCGGCTCTTCGCCCTCAGCAGATTGCTGGACGACGATGGTCTGGACCACGGGTTGCCGCACCTCTTCGGGCTGGGCTTCTGCCTGTTCAACCGGCCGGGCAGGGCGGTAGCGCAGCTCCCAGACGGCGATCAGCAGCAGGACGCCGACGGCGCCGAGCCCGGCCACACCGCCTTCGGCAATGCTCGGGTTTTCCCACCAGCCGGGTTCGAAGGTGACGAGGTAGAAGACCGGAAAGCCTGCGCCCATGCCGCAAAGATACCAGGCAACCCCGCCGCGGCGGCGCGCAGCCACCATGGCGGCAGAGCAGTAGAAGCAGAGCGCGGCGAGCAGATAGGGTCCGCCATTGTCGATGCCGAGCTGGCGCCAGTTCACCGTGGCGAGGCCATCGGCCAATTGGTCATGGGCCAGCCAGCTGACGGCCATCATGATCGACGGCCAGCGCACGGCTGTCAGCGCGCCAAAGGCAAAGGCGATCGCAAAACAGGTAATCAGGATGGCGATAAGCTGGCGGAGCATGCTTAACGCCGTACCACGCGCGTGGTGACGATCCGCTGAACGGAATCGTTGAAATTCGTTCAGTTTTGCCTTTTGGGGCGATTATTCCGCTTTGCTCTCCAAAGCGTCATACATGAGGGTCACGCAGATTTCCTGCTCATACTCGAAATCGGGCACGTAGGCGCCTGACGCCGGGTCGAGCGTGTAGGTCACCAGACGATCTTCGCCTTTGATCTCGCTGGTAAATTTGTAATCGACCAGGAAAGAGTCGGCGCTTGTTCGGGAGGGCTTGATCCGGCCTTCCAGAACGCAGGGCTTCAGCTCTTCATAGGCGGCGCCAGTCGTGTCATCCCGGGTCGTCACACTGGCGCGGAATGCAGGCCCGTCCGGTGTGATTTCGATGACGTCCTCTTTGGCGACCACATAGCCCTGACCCATCCAGCCGGCTTTGACCATCATGGTCGGATAGTTCAGAAGGCCGGTGCGGAGCGAATAGTCTGGCGGTTGGCCGAATCCATTGCCAAAGGCAAGATCCTGCCAGGTGCCAATCACCTCACCATCCTTGATGTAGTGGGCGCTGATACGGCCGGCAGCCACATGCGCATCTTCCTTGTTGGTCCCCTTGGAGACCAGGGCGATATAATCATCGAACCTGACGGCGAAGGCGGGTTCGAAGGTAAACGTCTCCATCCGGCCGCCAAACTCTTCACTGGCTTTGATTTCAACGGTCGCCTTGCCAAAGTCGCCATAGGCGGCGGCGAAGGCCTGATCGAGATCACTGCCGCTCATCACCAGTTCGAAGGGTTCAGGCCGCTCGGTAACGGCCGGCTTTTCGCAGGCGGCAAAGCAGAACTCGTTGTAAAGAAGATTGTTGGTCCAGGGCAGCTGGCTGCGATTGGTGCGCCCGGCCACCCGGCGCTGGGCGGCGGCGAAGGCGTCTTCGGCTTTCTGGCCAGGCCGGCGGATTTCCTCGGCCAGCACCGGCGCATAGACGCCCTCCTTGGCCACATCGTCGAGGCCGGTGGCATAGGCGATCAGCATGTCCGGGCGTGCCTCCACGCGGGAGAGGCCTTTGACGCCGGCCTTGTAGCCGGAAAAGCCCGGCACGTTCCGGCAGGCATCGAAGACCAGGAAAATCGCACGGGCGCCGGTGGCGGCAAACCCGTCGCGCTGGGTCTGCATGTCGAGGCCGTAAAAGGCAAGGTCGGAGGCGGCAACCAGTTCCGCATCCACGCCCAGAAGGTAGGAATCCCCGCTTTCGGGGTGCTGGGCGCCATGGCCGGTATAATAGACGAACGCCACCGCATCGGGCCCGGCTGCATCGACCTTGCGGCGGAAGGCGTTGAGCGTCGAGGCAAGGTCACGCTTGTTGAGGTCATGTGCGCGGGTGACGTCGAAACCGGTCTCGATCAGCGCGCTGGCAATCGTGTCGGCCTCCTGGCTGGCGCTGGTTACCCGGGAGAGATCTCCGGTGTAGTCGGTCTGGGAGATGACCAGGCCAAGGCGGGTTTCAGCGATTGAGGCGGCGGGCAGCAGAAGAAGGCAAGTGCAGGCCAACGCCACGCGGGCCAGACGGGTCTGACAGAATTGCTTTATTCGGTTCACCGGATCAGGTCCTCCCACACCGGGGAAAACCTAGCCTTATGGTTAAACCGCGTCGAGAGGGAACGGCTTTTCCGATCAGGCTTCAGCGAAGGGCACGATCCGGGTGGCGAGGAAGGTCGCAACGATTGGCAGCAGCAGGCCACCAGCGACCATCCAGGTCGGGTGGGAGACCGACAGAAGCACAGCAATGGTCAGCAACAAGACCGCCCCGGCGACCACGAGCGCCGAACGGCGGGCGCCTTTTGATATCCGCAAAGCGGCCCAGACGCCGACGAGTGCCCCGAGGAACCAGGACAGCACGACCATGGCCTTCGCCCCGACGGGGGCGGCTGCAACCGCATCGCGAACCTGCTGTGGAGAGGGGTTCGCGGGAAGCTCAGGTTGCGGAAACAAGAAATGGCCCACCATCTGGATGAGGGCGACGACCATCATGGCTAACACGATACCTACGACGGCGCCTGCCAGCTTGCGCGTCATAATTCAGCCTCCCAGCTAAAGTGGCTGAGTAAATGCCACGGTAAAGGCTAGCCCGCAAATGCCTTTTCTATAACAAATTCAGCGGGTGAGGCGTTCGAACCCTCGGTCAGACCGGCCTTGATCATGAGGGCTTTGGTGTCCTGGATCATTTCCATGGAGCCACAGATCATGCCCCGGTCCGTGGCAGGGTCGAGCGGCTTAACCCCCAGATCTTCAAAGAGTTTTCCGGATTCGATGAGGTCCGTGATACGGCCCTGATGATCGTGCGGTTCCCGCGTGCAGGAGGTGTAGAGACGGAGCTTTCCTTCAACCATTTCCCCTACGAGAGGGTCGTTAATCAAATCGGCCACCAAATTTCGCGAATAGGTCAATTCTGCCGCTTCACGGCATGTATGAGTGACAATGACCTCATCATATCGCTCATACGTCTCGGGATCGCGCACAAGGCTCGCGAAGGGCGCAAATCCCGTCCCGGTTGAAAACATGTAGAGCCGCTTGCCTGGAAGGAGAGCATCCAGCACAAGCGTGCCGGTCGGTTTCTTGCCCAGCAGCACCTTGTCGCCGGGCTTGATGTGGCACAGGCGCGAGGTCAGCGGACCGTCCGGCACTTTGATGGAATAAAACTCCAACTCGTCGTCCCAGGCAGGGGAGGCGATTGAGTAGGCGCGCAACAGCGGTCGGCCGTCTTCCTTGGGCAGGCCGATCATCACGAATTCGCCCGAACGGAAGCGGAAGCTCCGCGGGCGGGTGATGCGGAAGCGGAACAGGCGGTCGGTGTAATGTTCGACCGCAAGGACGGTTTCTTCCGTCGGCGCATTCGGATTGACTCGAGCGGCCCCAGCGGCGGCTCCGGTCGCGTCAGCGGACATGGCAGACCCCTTATCGATATCAGTCAGCGGCAGATGACTATCACACGGCTGGATTGCAATGTGGCAGAAGAACGCTTCAGATTTCCTCAACAGTCCGCCGAGTCTGCAGGAAAATCGGGGGCACAAAAAAACCCGCCGATTGGACCGGCGGG
>NZ_AWFE01000070.1:0-51211 GCF_003263315.1 Hyphomonas sp. GM-8P | reverse complement strand
AATACCGGACCACTTTTCGGGATGCAGACCAGACCGGCGCATCGCGAATCTGGTCGAGCGAACGCTCAAGGGAGCCAGCTCCGATCGATGGCTGTCTGTCTCACCTTACCTGCCGGATCTGGCTGAAGCCGCGCCCGAAACATTCCTGAAAGCCCTGGAAGGCAGCCTCCGCCTGTCCGACAGGCCGGTCGCTGCGCTGTTTACTGAGACGCGCGGCGGCGGCGTAACGATGGTGAATTACTTCTGGGCTTTGATGCATGCCTTTGAGCGCATTGCCTGGGCGCCGCATCGCTTGACGCGCGTTGCACTTGTTCTCGCAGAATTGTCCCGGATTCCCTATGACGGCAAGTTCGGCAGCGACGCCTATGCCACGCTGCTGCAGCTTTTTCGGGCCTGGCTGCCGCAGACGAATGCCCGGCTCGACCAGAGGATGGCCGCACTGGAGACGCTTGCGAAGCGCAGCCCCGACGAGGCATTCCGGGTGGCCGTGGATCTTTTGCATCGGCGTGACAGCGCTTCGCCTGCCGAGCGGCCGCATTGGCGCGATGATGACAGTGGCCGGGCGGATGTCACAGACGATGAGTACTTCGGTGCACTCCGCCATGCAGCCGATCTTATGATCCGGCTTGCCGAAGGCAATGCCGAACGCCTCGGGAAATGCCTGAATAAACTTGACCTGCTCGGACGAGATGAGCAGCACCGCATATATGCAGCAATTGAAACATTCATCGCCTCGGACCCATCCGTCGAAGAGCGGCAGACTCTCCGCGACTTGCTGAGGGGTTACGTGGAACATGCCAAATACGGCCCTCTCTCAGGTGCCGCGTTGAACGCTCACCTAAAGCGGATGATTGCCTACCATGACCGACTGGCTCCGGTAAAAGTGGAAGACCGAGACGCCTGGTTGTTCCAGCAGAACCGCCGCGCCGCACCGACGCTCGGACAAAAGGCAGATTGGCGGGCAAATGATGAGCAGATCACAAACTGGCAGGAAGCAACTGTACGAGAACTGCTGGGCCACGGCGGATTTGAGCGCCTTGCAGATTTTGCACTGTCCGTCGAAGAGCCGTGGCGAGTGGGAGAACTCGCCATCCGTCTGGCCACGCCGCCACCTGACATCCTGACTTGGATTGAAACAGCGGGCCCCGAATTTCAGTGGGGCGCAAAATCCACGCAGTTTCTTGCAGGTCTCATGAGGGTGGCATCTACACACAATGGGGACGCTGCCAGACTTGCGGTCTTCAAAACCCTACCGGATCGTACACCGCAAGATGCAGCGGCGATCCTCGCCTGTTTCCCGGTGACGCGCGAGACCTGGGATCTGGTAGAACAGCTTCCTGAGACATATGCAGCCGCATACTGGAAGGCCGCGCGTCCCGGGCACTTCATGGAGGGAGAAGAGGATCTTCTGTACGCGTTGACTTCGCTGCAAAGCGCAGGTCGTCCGCGAACCGCTCTTCTGCTGATCGAGCATGACTCTGGACGCGCACCGAGCCCCCTGATCGCCGATCTGCTTGAAGGCATCCTGCAAGGAGAAGAGCCTGAAGGACAAATGCCAGGCAGGCATGGGCTTCAGAACCTGTTCAAAGCGATGGAAGACGATGGTTCATTCGATCGCCTGCGGCTTGCGCAACTTGAGTTCGGCTATATCAAGGCTTTCGCTTACGGCGACATCAGACTTCTCGCGACCCTTCAACGCGAAGTCGCGAGTTCGCCTTCACTCTACGTTGATCTCGTGAGCGCTATATACAGCGCCGAAGGCGATGATCGCTCGAAACCACCGACTGACGCCGAGAAGGCCACTGCAAGCAATGCCTATCAAATATTGACCGGCCTCAGACGGATTCCGGGCTATCTTGATGATAGCTCCTTCGAGCCGGCGCAGTTTCAGAACTTTGCTGACACAGCCCTGGATCTCTCGGGGAAATGCGGGAGGTGGAATGCGTTCCTCTCCAAATTCGGCGAGCTTCTGGCCCACACTCCGGACGAATCCTCGAACTGGTTCCCACCGGCCGTCGCGGACTTCATCGAAGACACAGATGAAGATCGTCTATGGAGCGGTTTCAGTATCGGTGTGATGAACCTGTCTGGAGGCGTACGCTGGGTTAAAGGCGATGGCGTATTCTACGACGAAAAAGCAGATCGATTTGATGCACTTGCGACCGCCTGGTCGACCTCCCACCCAAAGCTCGCAGCCGCGTTTGCCGAAATCGCAAGCAGCCACAGGTCGCGAGCAAACCGCGAGCGCGTGGTCCATCGCGTGCGTCAGGAGTTAGGCGTGTGAGTCAGTGGTCAGTTAATGGACCAATCGCACCTTCTCTACATCTTGGAAGCGCATTGCGGTCGAATAGATATTCCACAGCATTTCACTGCACACGGAGCGCACACGAAGGCCCATAAGTATTTGATATTTATAATCTTTTACTCCAGTCCATCATGGGGGCCACGGAGAAACGATAGTCTAGCATGCGCGGACTTGTGGCGAGGCTGCCTTCAAAGATCAAGCATCCCGGTCAGGGCCTGCCGGACTCCCGGCGAAGGCGCTGTTCGGAATCGAATGCTCGTTTCAGCGCCTCCCGGGCCGCGACAAACTCGGCTTCCTTCTCGGCGATCTTTGCCCGGCAGGCCTGAATCGCGAAAGTCTGCCGCTGGGCATAGCCATGCTCATAGGACAGGATGTGCGACTCGATCCCCCCAGCTTCTCCATTGAGCGCTGCAAGGTCGGCTTCGAGGCGCTGAAGGTCTGTCTTGAGAGCGGTCAGCTCCTGCTGAACGCTCAGCAAATCCTGTTCGGCCCGCTGGCGTTTGAGCGCGACGAGCTTCTGAAGGGGTGGGCCTTTCTGCGCCATGCCCTACTCCATGTGCTTTTTCACGCGCTCGACGAAATTGATCGCGGCGGCCACGGCGGCGAAGTGTTCGGGACGGATCTCCTCATCCACCTCGACCAGGCTGTACATCGACCGCGCCGCCGGCGGATCGCGATAGATGGGTACATTATTCGCAGTCGCGACTTCGCGAATACGGGCGGCCAGATGGTCTACACCCTTCGCGACACACACCGGTGCCTTGCTGGAGTCCGGGTCCCATTTCAGGGCAACGGCATAGTGCTCCGGGTTCACCATGACGACGGTTGCGTCCTTCACATTGGTCAGCATCTGGCCGCGGGTGATTTTCTGCGCCTTCTGCCGGCGCTGCTGCTTCAGCTGCGGGTCGCCTTCAGACTGCTTCAGTTCCTTCTTCATCTCCTCACGCGTCATCTTCAACTGATTGGCGTGGAGACGGCGCTGGAGCGGCAAATCGATCGCCGCCAGCACGGCCTGGAACAGGAGGAACCAGAAAATCAGCTTCAGCACCTGTGCGAAAGTGAACTCAGCGAACTGGCCCTGCTGGATAGAGCTGGAGGCGTAATAGTCCTGCGCGAGTTGGACGAGGAAGACCACGGCAATCGTGGCTGCAAATGTCAGCTTCACCGTATCTTTCAAGAAGTCGAGGAGGCCCTTTGCGCCATACTTCTTCTTGAGGTTCTCGATCGGCGACAGCTTTTTAGGATCAGCCTGCACCTTCTTGGCCGAAAAGGAGATGGAACGCTGGGCAACGAGCGCCAGCATGACAATCGCGCCGAGGATCAGCAGGACCGGGGCGAACTTGATCAACGTGGTCGAGAGCCAGCTGCGTGTCTCCGCCCCGCCGGAATCGAAGATGTCCTCAGAGAAGGCATCAGCATGATACAACATGGACGAAAAGTCCTGGAACACCGAGCTGCCAATCGCCGTCTGGAGCACGACAGCCGCCACCATTGTGGCGACGATCAGCGCCAACGTGTTGGCTTCCTTGGACTGCGGAACATTACCTTCCTCGCGCGCCTGCTGGCGGCGCTGCTCGGTAGCCTCGAACTCCTTTTCGCCGCTGTCTGTATCCTGCTCCGCCATGGTCTACCTCACTGCCAGACCACGATATCAGGAATACGGCCTTCCCACACCACCAGCATGCCCATGATCGACAATGCCAGAAGGATAATGCCCGCACCGATCATCAGCGGGGCACCGACAAAGGCCACCATCAGCGAGGGCAGCGCCTTGTTGATGAAGCCGAGGCAAATATTGTACAACAGGTTCACTGCGACAAAGGGCCAGGCCAGCATGATGGCGAGCCCGAAGGCTGAGAGCAGCGCCTGAATCAGCATGTCCTGGTTCATCGCCTCCAGCGCGCCGATCGGCACATCCGTATAGAGACGCAGCAGGCTGGCAATCGCCTTGATGTGGAAGTCTGCGGAAAGCAACAGCGCCGCCCCGGCCATCGACAGCAGGTTGGCCGTCATGGTCTGCTGTTCATGCTCCAGCGCGATCCCCAGCAATTGCGACAGGCCGATGGATTGAGAGATCACGGTACCGGCAATGCTGAGCATCCAGATCGTCGCGCGCAACACAACGCCGAGCGAGAAGCCAATGGCCACTTCTGTCGCCAGCACACCCGCATAGGACGCGAAAGAGTCTGTGGGCGGCGGCGTGATAAATCCGGAGATGGAGAACATTGCCGAGAGGGCCAGCAGGATCATCACCCGCATCTGGAGCGGTACGGTCTGCTCACCAATGCCGGGCATGAAGAAGATAATGAAGCTCAGCCGGGCAACAATCACCATGACCAGCGCGATCCAGGCGGACAGCGCGTCGGGGACGGGTACGTCCCCCAGCATCAGACAACGCCGATAATATACGGCTTGGTCTTGGCGTTGATTTCCTCATAAGCCAGCACGGCATTGCGAATGCCCTTGCTGACGAGCACGGTCTGCAGGAAACGGCGCCGGCGTGATGTGGTTGCAACAGAGGCGATCACGCCTTTGCGCGCCGCTTCGTTCAGTTTCGTCTGGACCAGGTTCGTCAGCTCACCAAACAGTTCCGGCGGCAGCGCAATATCGCTGTTGCCGTTTTCATTGGTGATTTCGTACTGGGCAAACTTCTGTTCCCAGTTCGTGGAAAGCTGGACCAGCGGCAGGCGCCCCTGCTCATCCTGAAGGCGATCAACAATCTGGAAGGCAAGCCGCTGCCGCACCATTTCCACAGACCGCTGAATATTGGCCCCAGCTTGCTTGGCCTCTGCCAGTGTTTCGATGATGAGAAACAGGTTGCGGATTGATACGCGCTCTTCCAGCAGAAGACGGATGACCGACAGGAGCAGTTCCGGCGTGACTTTACCCGGAATATACTCGTCGAGGAATCGCCGATTCGAGGCAGCCCGGTCTGAATCGGACACTTTGGTCAGGGCATCCAGCGTGTCGAGCATCACCATGCGCGTGAAGATGAGCGAGAAGTTTGACTGGATGACTTCCAGCATGTGGGTCGCCAGAACTTCGATCGGCTCGACTGCCGGGATGCCAGAAGCAGCCAGTTCCTGCTTCTTGCCCGAGGCGAGCCAGCGCGCAGCAGCCTTGTAGACCGGCTCCTTGACCTTCTCGCCATCGAGATGCGGCAGCTGGTCGTCTTCGAGCAGCGCAAGGACTGAGCCCGGCCGCAGGAAGCCGGAATCGATCCGCACACCCTGAATGCGGATACGGTATTCATTCTTCTTCAGGATCGGATTGTCCGTCATCCGGATCGGCGGAAGGACGAACCCGTACTCCTCCGCGATGTACCTTCGGATCTTCTGGATACGGCTTTCGAACCCGTTATCTCCAAGCAGGACAAGGTTCACGAGGTCTGGCGCGACTTCGAGGTGGATCTCGTCCGAATGGATGGAGTCGCCAAACTTGACCGGTTCCGGAACTTCTTCCTCAAGCGCCAGCTCCTTGTCGGCTTCAGCTTTCTGATGCTGCTGGTGGATGAACCAGGCAGCCGTCGCAAAACCGACTGCGGCCACCATGAACGGGAGGAATGGCAGGCCCGGGAAAAGGGCAAACACGCCGAGAATGCCTGCGACGATGAACAGCGCAGTTGCGTTGGCACCCAGTTGGGCCACCAGTGCGAGGTCGATTGCTCCGTCTTCCCTGCCCTTCGACAGCAGGAGCGCGGCAGCGACGGACACGATCACGGCCGGGATCTGGGAGACGAGACCGTCACCAACTGTCAGGATCGAATAATTGCTCAGCGCTTCGGAGAAGCTGAGGTGATGCACCGTCAGGCCGATACCGATTCCTGCCAGCAGGTTCAGCGCGGTGATCAGCAGGCCCGCGATCGCATCACCCTTCACGAATTTCGACGCACCGTCGAGGGAGCCGAGGAAGGCGGCTTCTTCCTGTTCCTTCTGGCGGCGCTTCTTGGCTTCTTCGTGAGAAATTGCGCCGACCGCGAGGTCGGAGTCGATGGCGAGCTGCTTGCCCGGCATGGCGTCGAGAGCAAAGCGGGCCCCAACTTCCGCCATGCGTCCCGCACCCTTTGTGATCACCATGAAGTTCACGATCACCAGAACGCCAAACACGACGAGTCCGACGAAAAGGTTGCCGCCCATGATGAACATGGCGAAACCCTGGATCACGCCGCCCGCAGCGTCCGTACCCGTATGACCATCGCCGATGATCAGCTTGGTCGACGATACGTTCAAGGCGAGGCGCAGGATCAGAGACGCGAGCAGCACGCTCGGAAAGGACGAGAAATCCAGCGGCTTCTCGATGAAGATCGACGTAGTGAAGATCAGAATCGCAAAGGCAAACGAACAGGTCAAACCAATGTCCATGACCCAGGCCGGAACCGGCAGGATCATGACCAGGATGACCATCATCAAACCGATCGCCAGAAGCGCGGTTGGGTTAGAAAGCCCGAAAAGTTTCTGAGTTTCCACGGCGAGGCCTATTCTGAAATGAGCGGCAGGACGTAATTATTGAAAAGGTCGAGAGCGATACGGGTCATGTAGCCAAGCGACAGGAAGAACACGACGACAACGGCGAAGATCTTCGGGATGAAGGTCAGCGTCATCTCCTGGATAGAGGTGAGTGCCTGCAGGAGGCCAATGACGAAGCCCAGGATGAGCGTTGTAATCAGGATCGGCATAGCCATCATGGCCGCGCCCCAGATATGCGCTCTCAGAACCTCGAAGATTTCTGCCTCAGACATGCCGTACCCTCCGGCCTCAGACCGGCATCCGCAGCAGTTCCTGATAAGCTTCGACGACCTTGTCGCGGATCGTCACCGCGGCATCGAGCATCATCTCGGCATTCGCGAGCGCAGCGACCATGGCATGTGGATCAGCGCCGGACACGGCCGTGTCCATGGCCGAACCTTCCGCTTGCTGAAGGGCCGCCCTGAAGTCTGAAATTCCTTCGGCAACAACATTCTTGTCATCACCCGTCTTCGCGGCGGCCCCAGCAGAACCGGCGGCATCTGCAGGCCGCGTGGTATTAAGCGCCGTATAGGCGTTGAACCCCACTATCGACATGACCCATCTCCCCTCTTACCGCGTCAGCGGCGTAGAACATCCAGTAACGACTGATACATTGTGCGGGCCTGCTGAAACGAATTCAGGTTGGCCTCGTAAGTGCGGTTGGCATCGCGCAGGTCCGCCATTTCCGTGATCAGGGAAACGTTGGACATGGTGACGTAACCGTCTTCATCGGACATGGGATGGGACGGGTCATACTCCCTCTGACCCGGTGTCTCATCCAGCATGACCTTGGTTGCCGCAAAATCAGCGCCCTTGCCGGGCAGTGCTTCCTGCAGCAGCAGCTTGCGGCGGTATCCCGGTGTGTCGACGTTCGAGATATTCTCAGATGCGAGCGTGACACGCTGCTGCTCCAGCGACATGCCGGAGACCGCCTGCATCATGATTTGCTTGAGCGGGTTCAATCAGACCTCCCTCAATACTTGCCGAGCGCGGTGCGAAGCAGGTCTAGCGATTTGGAATAAACCGTCATGGCCTGCTCGTGCTGCCCGGCCGCCTCGGCAGATTTGAACATTTCCATTTCGATGCTGACCGAGTTGCCACTCGGCGAGACAGGTCCATCCGACTCGACCACCTTGAAAGAGGTGTTCAGCCCTGTGTGTGATGCGCTGTTGGCAGCACGTGCGAGGTAGGACTCGAAAGACTCGAGTTGCTTGGCCTTGTAACCAGGCTCATCGGCATGCGCGATATTGGTCGCGCTGACCTTCTGGCTCTCCGCGGCGTAACGGGCCATCGCGCCGTAGATTTCGAAAAGCGGAAGCTGGGAAATCATGACAGACTCGTCTTGGTTAACTCGTTAACAAGACTTCAGGCGATAAGTTGAAGAAAGGGTTAACCGATCGACCCGTTTTGTTAGGATTTACACCATGCCGATGGGTGCCGCCTCGCCCTCGTTCACACTTTACAGCCTCTGGGGCACCATCACTGAGGTCGCCCCCGGCATGGTCAAGATCGCGGGGATCAGCGAACTGGCCGGTGTCGGCAATGAAATCATCATCGAAAAACAGGACACAAGCATTCTCGGGGAAATCCTGTCCATTTCCGGCGATTGCGTCACCGCGCTCCTTTATTCCCCCTGCGACGCGATCCGGATCGGAGATGCTGTCCAGATCCAACAAGAACCACGCATCGAACCTGGCGATCACTGGCTGGGGCAGATTATCAACTATCGCGGGGACATCACCGGCGCCACATCACCGGCCGTACCCATGCGGGCCACGAATCGCCGGCTGAACACCGCACCCCTGCCCGCTCATGCCCGCCGTGGCATCGGCAGCCGTGTTGCGACCGGCTGGATGGTGACCGACACGTTGCTGCCGATCTGCCAGGGCCAGCGGCTTGGCCTGTTCGCAGGCTCCGGCGTCGGCAAGTCCACTTTTCTTGGCTCACTCGCCGCCGGACTGGAAGCTGACCGGGTCGTCATCGCCCTGATCGGTGAACGCTCACGCGAAGTAAACGAGTTTGTCCGCAACACCCTGCCGCAATCCATTATGTCCAAGACGGTCGTTGTCGCCGCAACTGCGAGCGAACCGCCAGGCGCCAAGAAGCGCGCGGCTTACTGCGCCATTACGGCCGCCGAACATTTCCGGGATGAAGGGCACAACGTCCTCTTCCTGTTCGACTCGATCACACGCTTTGCCGAGGCGCACCGCGAAACGGCCCTCATGGCGGGTGAAACTCCGGCCCTGAATGCTTTCCCACCCTCGACGGTCAGGGTTATTTCGGAACTCGCTGAACGGGCTGGCCCCGGCCTTGGCAACAAAGGTGACATCACAGCTATTTACTCCGTCCTCGTCGCCGGATCTGACATGGAAGAACCCGTCGCCGACATGATCCGCGGGATCCTGGACGGTCACTTCATCCTGTCCCGCCAGATTGCTGAGCGGCAGCGCTACCCGGCCATTGACGTGTTGCGATCCGTGTCTCGGGCCCTGCCCCACGCTGCCACCGATGACGAGAACGCCCTCATCCGCCGGTGCCGGCGGACACTGGCGCTCTACGAAGAACTTGAACCCATGCTGCGAGCGAACCTCTATGAGTTCGGCAAAGACATGGACAGCGACAACGCCATCGCACTTTTCCCGTTGCTGGACGCATTCATGGGTACAAAAAGCCCGGACGGAATTGCTTCGGCATTTGAAAAATTGCTGATCATCCTCGGCCCGGATGACAAAATGCCCCCGGCAGAAAACACGCCTACGACAGAAGGCTGAGGAACAGGTTCTGACTCGCCTGGCTGCCCACACCATTGCCGAGCAGGGTCAGCGCCGCCGATGCGGACGAATAGGAAGCCGATCCGTTTTCGATTGACTCCATAGCCAGATACCGATGGATCATCTTCTCGGTCATTTCTGGTGAACTCAGCTCAGACATATCGCTGATTCCGAGCACGGATTTAATCTGTTCCTTGAACACCTCTGCCTGCCGGTCGAGATCGAGACTGCTGATCCCATCCGGGAGATTGAAGGCGGTCTGCATCACGGTACGAACCGGCACATCTCCGAGGATCCGGTAAAGAATGGCCTTATCGCTAGAGTCAGTTCCGACCATTCCTGCAATCTCGGACTGGTAGTTAAGCGCCAGGCGCATCGAGTCGTCGACATCGCCGACCGCGGTACGGAACGACTGCGCCTCGAAATTGACTGCTATCTTCGCCCGCTCTCCCGAAGACATTATGATCTTGCCGTCAATCGGGGACAGTGCCTCAGCGAACTTGGTGTATTTGGTGTTGTTCAGGCGGGCCAGGAATGTGCTTTCTGGGTCTCCGACCTCTTCCAGCGCCTTTCGGATAAATCCGCCCTTCCACTCCTCACCGCCCAGACCGAACGCCGTCATGGTCACGCGCAGCAAGCGCCTGTCCGCCATGAAATCGTCGACGGTCATTGTCTGGGACAGCTTGTCCAGCATGTAGTCCCGGTCATTCCGGATCTGCGGAGAATCACTGAAGGATTCCAGCTGGCGCGAATATGTCGCCTGCAGGAATTTCCATCCACCTATACCGGAGAGCGGAATGGCAGGCTGGAACATTGGGTCAGGCGACCTTTGCCTGAAGCAAAGGCTCGGCACTCCGACCAGACAGAGCCAGAAGTTCTGCTTCAATCGGCATGATCTGACGCAGATGGCACATAGCTGAGTAATAGTTTCCCCGGCTGATCATGGACCGGAGCACGGGAATGAGTTCAGGATCGATGTGATCGAACACATCTTCAAGGCGGGCGCATTCGGCATCAATCGCCGGAACCGTCGTGTCTTCCTTGAGATCCCCTGTCACCAGGAGCTGAATAGCATAATAGACCTGCTTGACCGGCGTATCGACTTCCGTCGGATGCATGGCATCCCGGCAACGTAGGACACGGGCATCCCCTTCGACGACTCGAATACGGGCAGGTTTGTCGCCATTTTCAAGGGTTGCACCATTGATGATGAACCGCTCACCAGGCGCGACTTTGAAGACAAGTCCCGACATTAGGCACCCTCCCCGGCTGCATCTCCGGCGATTGCACCCCCAAGACCGTTCATGATGGTCTGGTTGACTTCGATCAGGTCAGCGATCTCACCTTCACCGGCCATGATTTTCATGCTGGTCTGGCGAACAAATTCTGCGAGATAGAGAAGGCTCCGCTTCATCTCGTCCGGCAGCGCATTGCCAGGGTGAAGCAGATCGATTGCAATCGTGGTCCACAATTGCTGGTTCCGGTGAATGGCGTCTGCCCATTCGGACGGCTGAACATCTTCCGTCTCAGAAACCTGTTTGAGCGCGTCCGTGATCTGACGGAACAACGCGAATTCAATTTCTTTCTCCCCAGCGGTGCGTTGCTTGACCTCCCCATAAGCCTTGAAAGCCAGTGATTGCAAAGCACCCTCCCCGGGTTTGTAGAAGAGACAGCCCGGGAACCGCCATTGGTCCCCGGGCTATCCATCTTATTAGCGGAACAGCGACAGAAGTGTCTGCGGTGCCTGGTTAGCGATGGACAGCGACTGCACGCCCAGCTGTTGCTGAACCTGAAGCGCCTGAAGCTTGGCCGAAGCAGCTTCCATATCTGCGTCCACGAGGCCACCGATGCCGGAAGTCATGGAGTCGATCAGGGAGCTGACGAAGTCAGTCTGGTTTTCGATACGGGTCTGAGAAGAACCGAAACCGGCTGCGGCGTCGATGGACGTCTGGAGCAGCGATTCGATCGAGGTCAGGGCAGCCGTTGCACCAGCATCCGTGGTCACGTCGATAGAAGAGACGTTTCCGAGGCCACCGGCGCTCGTACCAGCCGTACCGCCCGTTGCCGAAGCAGCAGTCACCGAAAGGTTTGCGCCCGAGCTGTTGGTGATGGAGATCACGTCATCGGAACGCGAAACCGAATAGTTGGTCTCGCCGGTCGCAGCGAAGAACGTGCTGATCTGGTTGGCCAGGTTGGCAGCAACAGAGTTCACACTGTCATCCGTGCCAGCAACGTATTCGAAAGTGCGCTGACCAAGGCTGTTGGTTGTCGCCGAATCGTCGAGAACGATGCGGTAGGAGTTACCATCTGCGACTGCAGCGATCGTGATATTCTGCGTTGCGGCGTCAGCCACGGTCGCAGCCGTACCGGCGTTCGTGCCACCGTTGTTGATGATCGAAGTATCGGTAACAGCCGTTCCGCCAAAGGTCGCGCCCGTTGCAGTGTTGCTGATCGAAAGGTCATGCCGCGCAACGTCGATGAACGCAGCCGTGACAGTGCCGGACGAGCTACGGTCGAGCGACGACAGGATCTGCATGTCGGCAGAGGAAGAACCGTCAACCAGGTTCAGACCGTTGAACTGAGCAGCGCCCACAACCGAAGCGATGTTTTCGCGGATCTCACCGATTTCGGTCTGGATCTTGGTGCGGTCAACGTTTGCGCCCTGAGCCGTAACGATCAGCTCTTTCATGTCCTGCAGAAGCTCGGTGACTTTCTCGGAAGCAACGCGAGCAACACCAACCGTCGAAGAACCGAGGTTCAGAGAGTCGGAGATTTGCTTGAAGCTTTCGACGTCGGTCGACATGACGGTCGAGATCGCCCAAATAGCGGCGTTGTCTTTGGCACTTGAGACGGATTTACCCGTCGAAATCTGGTTTTGAACCGATGCGAGGTCTTTGTTGATGTTGCGCAGCGTGTCAAGCGCAACCATTGCGCTATTATTAGTCAGAATACTGGACATATTATACCCATCCCTAAGGAACGAGGCCAGCGAACGGATCGCGGCCTGATTAATTTGCGTGTCGTCCTGACTGCGGAAATCCGCCAACCCCTCCAGGTTTCATGAATTGGATACAATCGGAGAGTGTACAAGCAGTTAACCAGTCAGGCCTTTTTGAGGAATTGTCCGGTCACTTCCGTAAACGCCACCTGGCTACCTGTTTGCGTATAGGAGCCGACATAAGCGTTCGCATGCTGAGACTCCATCCGTCCAATGGCGCGCCGCAAACCATTCTGGATCGCCTCGAAGTGGACAGCGTTCTCTTTCGCCAAAGACACGATCTTCACCATGTCGTTCTGAAAGGCACGAGGTGCAGAGCCGGGCTCGAGAGAACCGAACGCCGTTTCCAGTGCGTCCATGGCCGACAGTTTTGCCTCCGCCAGAGCAAGGGTTTCACGCGCGCGCCCTGCAAGAAGGTATTGCTGCTCCAGGGCCAGTGTTTCTTTCAGGCCGTCAATTTCGCTCTGGATCGAAGGCTGACTCATTCTGCTGCATCCTGTTGTAGTGATTGGCTAGCCGCCACAGTGCGATCCACGGCCTCCCCCAGTCCCATGGGATGAGACTCGGCAAGGTCTGAGGCGATAGATTCGATCAAATATCTGGAGAACGTCTCGGCGGCCTGACCGCCATCCTGAGCAAACGCCTTGTCCAGCCCGGCATAGGACAACATTTCGGTCCACAGCATCTGCTCGAACTTCTTTCCCAGTTCGGACGCTTCAGATGTCCCCTGCCCCGCCGCAGCACGTTCCGAAGTGTCCGGAACCGTCACATTGTATGCCTGGAATGAGACAGGCTGGGGCATCTGATCCTCCGGGTCCGGATTGCTGCAGAATTAATTGCCGCAAACCTATTTTCGTTAACGCTGTTTTCATGTCCTTTCGTTGTAACTTGGTTAACATTGGGACGGGGAATCGTAACCCATCATGACATTTTTGATTGAACCGGGCCTGGCGGCCTCGCAAGCAAATTCCAGTTTCGAGCGCGCGGAGCCCAAACCGTCCCAGACCGGATCTGGAGACGCCTTCGCCCATTCTCTTCAAGCGGATCGCAGCGCGACCGAAGAGAGTGCCGACACCTCGGCATCCGCCAAAGACAAAAAGCCGGATTCAGAGCACCCCCAATCCACGCTCTCTCTTCTGCAGGGCGATGACAGTGATGTCGCGCTGAAGGATGACGTCCTGACCGAAACAGACGATCCGGACGCTTCTGGTGACGCGGCAATTGTACCGAACAATGCCGAGGAAGTTCTCGCTCAAGAAAGCGAGCCCGAACTGGAACCAGCCGAAGCGCCTGAAGAAACCATGGATGGTAAGGAAGTATTTCTGGCGAACGTAGTACCGGCTCCCAGTGATGCCGCTCAGGCAATCGTTGAAACTGAATCTGCGGAAAACGTGAAATCTGATTCTGATGCCGTTCCACAAGAACTCGCGAACGCACAATCACAGGATTCGCCGCCGCCTTCCGATGTTCAGGCCATGACCGTGCAGGCGGCCAGTTCAGGAGAAGCCAGACAGAATATAATTGGCGCTTCAAACGATGATGCTCGCCTGGATTCCACGGTCCAGGTGAAAGGCTCGGCTGAGCCCGCGACGGAGACCTTGCCCCAACAATCGGTGGCAGCATCAGAAAGCAAAAAGGGCATGGTCCCTGCGGACGAGCCTGCGAGCGGAAAAGCAAGTGACGCGTTCCAGGCTGAGCTTTCGGAAGTCTCATCGGAGGCGGGTACAGATACCGGAAAGACAGGCACCCTCACGCAAACGGCTCATACCCCCGATAGTAATGGCCAGCTGGCCGCAGCCAGCTTTGGTGCGTCACCTGTTTCTCAACCGGCCGTCCAGCCGGCACAGTCTCAGATCCAGATGACGACTGCCAACGCGATTGTGACGGCGAGCCCGGCCGAGACGGTAAAGATCATCACGGATACCGTTTCGTCACCAAACGACCCACCGGACCGGATTACGGTACAACTCGATCCGCCAGAACTTGGCCGCGTGTCCATTGATTTCAAATTCGACGCACATGGCATTCAGCATATCACGGTGACCGGCGATTCCCCGGAGGCTCTGAGGCAACTTCGCCTTATGCACTTCGAACTCACGCAAGCGCTGGAGCGGAACGGGCTATCAAGTGAGAACATGACGTTCCAACAGCACCAGTCCGGTCAGCAACAATCCCATACGCCTGCAGACGGGCGTTTGTTGGGCGATAGCGACCCTGTCGCCGAACCAGCCATTCTCACCGCTGCAAATATCACCGCAGACTCGATCCGCCCTGCCCGAACGGCAAGTGGCGGTCTCGACATCAGACTGTAAGGATTCCCCCCCATGTCCGACGTATCTGGCGCAACGACCCAAACAATCGGCAGTGAGTTCAATGCCTTTATCAAGCTGCTGACAGCTCAGATCCGGAATCAGGATCCACTATCACCAATGGACTCGACACAGTTTGTCGATCAGCTGGCAACTTTCTCGACCCTGGAGCAGCAGGTCGCCTCGAACACCCATCTGGAAAGCATCGCCGGCATGATTGGCGGACTGCACTCCAGCATTCTTGCCGGCCAATGGCTCGGTGAAACAGTCGCGGTGGATACGTCCTGGGCCCCCTATGCTGGCGAGGGTGTGGACTTTGTCGTCGACATACCTGAGTCGACGGACGAAACCGTCCTGAAGGTAAGGGATTCAAACGGTAATGAAATCTGGTCGAAAACGCTGGCCCCTGAAGCCGGCCGGTATACCTGGAATGGCGAAACTTCCACCGGAGACCAGCTCGCCGAAGACGGCGTCTACCAGTTGGAAATCCAGATGTACAAGGATGGTGAACTTCAGCGCACGACCTCACCCCGCCTGATCGGCACGGTGACCGGCGTCACAGCCGATGAGAACGGGACCATGCTGCTGGAAACATCTCTGAACCTGACGACGGAAATGGCGAACGTCGAGAAATACAATCGGTAAGAGCGCGCTACGCCCCTACCTCTTCACATGGTCAGAGGTCTTGCTGGGCAATATCCACGATGAGAACATTCTGGATCCCTGCCGGCACAACTTTTTGCAAATTCAGCAAGACCATGGCCCGCAGGGTTTCATAGCTTTCGACATCCGTGAGATTCTCGAACGTCCGCCCATCATTGCTGAGCTCGATCAGCGTGGTCATGATGTTGTCCCGGATCTTCGGTTCCATTGAGAACAGTTTCTGGGAAACGCTGGAATCTGCTTCCAGATTGATGTTCAGAATCACGAGGCTCTCAACCTTGCGATCATGCATGATCGGGACAATGAATTCGCGGGTGAATTTGAAGTAGACAACGTCCCCGGTTGCCGCCCCACCATCATGGCCACCGCCGCCATGACCGGAAGACGCCTTTTTGGCCCCGTGGGAGTCTTTCTTTTTCTCGTCGCCATGGCTGTCTTTTGCGCCATGGGAGTCTGCCGGCTTGTCTGCTGACTCGTGTGCGCTCGTACCCGCCGCCGCCGTCAGACCCGTCTTTACGAAATGGCCGGTAATGCCGCCAATAAGAATACAAACAACTGCAACGACCGCAGAAATGACATGCTTCATGCCGGTCTCCCACCCCTAGAATGGCAGCACCTTGTCCAGAAGCTTCGGCACCGCTTTGCGCCCGTTTGGACCGGTTGTGTCACCCTGATTGACATAGGAAAGCTGGGCATCGGCGATCTTGTCATACGTTACAGTGTTGGTCCGGGTAATGTCCTGGGCGCGAATGACGCCTGAGACGCTCAGATAGCGGATCTCGTTACTGACCCGTGTCTGCTGATACCCCTGAATGATTAAGTTCCCGTTCGGCTCAACCCCGACAACACGCGCGGCGAGTGTAAACGTGACCTGTTCGGCCCGATTCACCGCGCCGTTACCCGCCATATTCGAATTGCGCTGGAAATCGATCGCAGGCGACACGCTGGCCGACCCCGGCAGCGCATTGTTCAGCACATCCGGCAAGCCAAGCAGTGCATCGATGCTCATGTCTTCGCTGGATCCATGACTGCGGGACAGCGAACTTTTCAGATTGGCCTGATCATTCATTTCCACCACGACGGTCAGGAGGTCCCCGACAGCCTTGGCCCGTCGCATGCTGAGCAGCGCATTCGGCGACGTTGCCCAAAGGGACGGATTAGGCTCTGTGACCGCATCCATATCGACCCCTGCCCCGGCCCAGGGCCCGGCATAGAGCGGAACCGGCTCTGGGGTAGGATCAGAGAGAGGCGAGCTTGCGCAGGCTGTGGCAGCTGTCGCGAGAATTGCCGTTGAGATGAAGTTTTTCATTGTGCCAGCACCCATCCGCTTTCCTGAACGATGCCCTGCACCATTTGCTTCGATTGTTGATTCAACACGGTCACAGGGTCATTTATGCCCGCATCACCGAGGGCCCGACCGGAGGCCGTGATCTCCAGTCCGCCTTTGATATACTTGACTGAAACGACCTGATTGCGCCGCACCACCACAGGCGCCCGCGTATTTTCGAAAGTGATCGGCTTGCCAGTATAAACCGTGCGGAGCACTTCGCGACCGACCAGGGGATCGCCGGATGCATTCCCGCCATCTTCGGTAGTTGCGTTGTATGCAGTCACAGGATCGCCTGCGCGGATCACTTCCGCCGCCACGAGAGAAGATGACCCCGCAAAGGCGGTCATCATTGCAAGACTGAGAGCGAGAATGGACATGGCGATTATTTCACCCTCGTCGTCGCCGCGAGCATCTCGTCCGAGGCGGTGATCACTTTGGAATTCAGTTCGTATCCACGCTGGGCTTCGATCAGTTCTGAAATCTCTTTCACAACGTCAACCCCAGATCCTTCGAGGAAACCCTGCCGGATAAAGCCTGCGCCTTCCGTTCCCGGAACGAGCTGTGTTGGTGTGCCCGAAGCCTGCGTTTCGCGGAACAGATTGTCCCCCATGGCTTCCAGGCCTTTCTCGTTGACAAAGCGGACCAGTTGGATGTTTCCGATCGCCTGCCCTTCCGTGACGCCAGCGAAGTAAGCGACAACTTCACCATCCCTACTGATGGAAATCTTCTGGGCGTCATCCGGAATGATGATGCCGTCCGTCAGCGGGAAACCGTCCATGGTGACGATCTGTCCGTCCTGCCCGCGATTGAACTTGCCGTCTCGCGTGTAGGCAGATTCCCCGGAGGGAAGCGTGATCTCGAAATATCCCGAACCGTCGATGGCGAGATCCAGTTCTGCGTCCGTGGGGTTCAACGCCCCTTGGGTCAGTTCCATCGAGACCGTGGACGGACGAACCCCGGTGCCGATCTGGATCCCTGCTGGGACAAGCGTTCCGACCTGGGAGGTCGATGTGCCCGGCGTCAGATATTGCTGATAGACGAGATCGGAAAACTCGGCGGACCGCGGCCGGTAGGCTGCGGTACTCATGTTTGCGATATTGTTCGAGATGACGTCGACCCGCATTTGCTGTGCGGCCATCCCTGTCGCGGCGATTTGTAGAGATTTCACGTCCTGCTCCTTCTCTTACCTGCTGCTCTTCTTCTTATCCATTACGAATTGCACTGATGATCTGGCTAACGCGCTGATCCTCGCGCTCGAACAGGGCTTGCCCGGCTTCGTAGGCGCGCTGCACTTCGATCATGCGCGCGACCTCAAGGACAGGAGACACATTGGATTGCTCCAATGCACCCTGGACAATTTCATTGTTTTCCGCCGGTCTGTGACCGTCCGGCGCGGAGAAATAGGAGTTTGAGTCGCGCACCAGCGTGGCTTCCTCGTCGACGGTGACCACGCCAATCTGACCGACTTCTTGTGGCGGCAGGCCATCACCCGCGCTGATTGTCACGGTCCCATCTGCAGCAACGCGTATCTCGCTCGCATTTTGAGGAATATTGATGGGTGTCCCACCGGAACTCAGAACGGCGCTGCCGTTCATGTCAACCAGTTGACCATCCGTAGACAGTTGGAAATGGCCGGCCCGGGTCAGGCGTTGCCCCTGCTCCGTGTTGACCAGAAAGAAGCCATCGCCCTGGATCGCAAGATCCATTTCTCCGCCGGTGATCTTGAGCGCCCCTTGCGCCATTGCAAAACTGTGCCCGGCCAGGCCACCCATGGAGAGTGAGGATGACTGGGATCCTGTAGCAACAAGAAACTCTCCGAACAGGGCGCGGTCGGACTTATAACCAGTGGTGCTTGAGTTTGCGAGATTGTTCGCGACAACCTGCATTTCCTGCATCAATCCCTGCTGACGTCCGAGCATAGCGTAGATGGCGTTTGACATTAGTGCGCGCCTCCGGTGACTTGTTCTGAGGATGGATCCGGCTTGCCGAGGACAGACGCAACTTTGGACATCGCCAGCCTTGCCCGTGCCGGCTTCGACAAATCCCTGGCAGCCTGACGCATGGCGAACACTCTTTCTGAGCGCTGTTTTTGAACCGGGTCGGCTAAGTTCGCCGCCACATCGTAGATCGCATCAGAGACCAGCCAGCGATTGGACGCCGCATCCAGTTCTATGAGTGCCAGAACGGTTTCCGGCTCCAGGTCGATGCGCTGCTCATAAACACGCAAGGCCGCCGCATCTCCCTTCCGGATCGCACTTTCGGCAGCCAGAAGGTTCAGCGGGGCATTTTTCGGATAGGCCTGCGCCCAGTTCGCCACAGCGTCATAGTCCCCGCGCCGGAACTCGAGGTTCGCGAGCTCGGCAATCACGGCGTCATCCGCGTCTTCCCGCTTCATCAGAACGCGCGTCAGCGAGACAAGACCAAAGCGGACCGCCAGCGTGGCGCCTGATAGGTAAAGTGTTGTGCGTTCCGGGGCGACTTCGAGAATCCCCGGATCAGAAACCAGTGCGTTGATAGCCGCCAGATTACGCAGCCGATTGTCGCTGGCGAGATCGCGCTCCAATCCATTGACGAACTGGCGGCGGATTTCCGTCTGCGCTGCGTCGTTTTGCAAAGCCGGCATGCCGGCTAGTTCCATGATTGGCTGGTAATGCGAACTGCCACTCAATTCTTGCAATGCATATTGAAGGCTGGCTGCGAGCTCCCGGTCATTGCCGGTCTGACCGAATTTTTTCATCAGTTCGCCCAGCAGAATCTCTTCATGCACATCGCTCAGTGGCTTGTCGTGCCGCATAAGCACCGCCAGCGCCTGCTCCTGAAACAAAGGTTCACTCAGAAACGCTCTCACCGTCTTGTCTGCATCCGGACGGTTTTCACCGAGATCGATGATCGCTTTGACGAACTGCAGTTGGGATGCCTCACCGACCTGGTCCGGCGTAAAATCTGCGAGAAGCTTCACGGGCAGGATCCGCTCGCCGCGCTTATCCAGTTGCGGGACAACCATTGCGGTCAGATCAGCGCGCAGCCGGAAAGGCAATTTGCGGAAGCCGTTCAGGTTCTCATTGAAGGTTTGGACACCTTCGTCCTGATCGCTTGCCAACAGCGCTGCTCCAAGCCAGACGCCCGCTTCTTCGCGGCATTCCGACAGTTTGCGGAAATAGTCCACATCAGCCTCGGCCCGGTTCTCCATCAGGCTGGCGACTTTGCGGTACGCTGCCGCAACGGGCCCCGGAGTCGACTTCAGCACCATGCCCGCTTCAGAATAGAGCCCGAGCGCCAGATAGGCTTTGGCGAGCTGGATACCGTCCAGTCCTGCGGCGTCACCGGACATGCCGGAGGCGTTTTCCTGGAACGTGTAAATCTGCTGATACCGGTCAAACCGCACGAACTCGCCGAAATCCAGCGGGTATGGTCCGTCGCAATCAACCTCGACCGGAAAGGGCGCCGCCTGGCGCCGACGTACGCCGGCCGGCAGCACCTCTTCCAGTGCAGGCTCAACCTCCGTCTCCGCCTCCCCTTTCGGGGTCAACAGGCCCTCATCAATGGCGTCACGAACGAACTGGTCCAGTTCGCTGGTCAGCTGAGTTGGCTGCCCCTCCTCCACTCCGGATACGCCACCAGTGTCCTCAAACGCCAGGGAGACCGGCGCGAGACAGCTGCTGAGCAGAAGGAGAAGGCAAAGCCGCTTCATGCCGCCTTTTTCAGCTCCCGGATTGCCTGCTCGACATCATCAAACGTCGGGCGAACCCGCGCCGGCGCGTGACGGCGAGCCACCTCTACCGAAATGTTGACCGGATTGTGATGGAGGTTGGACACGAGAAGTCCGCCAATCGTGGCATAGAAGAAATGCTCTTCTGTGCGGTTGTGCTTCACCTTGTTGGCGAACGGCCCGACGATCCCGTAGGCAAGGAAAACGCCGAGGAACGTCCCGACAAGCGCACCGCCAATCATACCGCCGAGAATTTCCGGCGGCTTGTCGATGGCGGCCATTGTCTTGATCACACCAAGAACAGCCGCAACGATCCCGAGTGCTGGCAGCGCATCTGCCATGTTCTGCAGCGCGTGGGCGCCGTGCAGACTGTCCTCCTGCAGGCCTTCTAGCTGAGCTTCCAGCAATTCCTCGACCTGATGAACATTATCGAAGTTCATGATCATGGAACGGATCGTATCGCAGATCATCTCGACGGCTGAGTGGTCCTTCAGGATCTTCGGGTACTTCGCAAAAATCTCGGACTCATTCGGCGCCTCAATGTGCGGTTCGATATCGACCGGATTCTGCTTGAGCACGTTCAGCAGCTCATGCATCAGGCAAAGAAGGTCCTGATAATCCTGCTTTTTCCACTTCGGTCCTTTGAAAACCGACACAATGTCACCGACCGTATGTTTGATCGTTGTCAGATCGTTGCCGGCCAGAAACGCCCCGAGCGCCGCACCGCCGATCATCATGCCTTCGAACGGAAGGGCATGTGTGATGATTTCCATCTTGCCGCCGGCCAGAAGGTAGCCGCCAAACACCATGGCAACCGTCACCAACATTCCTATAACTGCATTCACTGCTCAACTCCCATCTAGCAATCCCGATACGGATGATTGCTATGAATCCACGATTTCCTGTGCAAAATTCTCTGAAATTGGCGTTCTGAGTTTCAACGCCCTCTGGCGCTTCCAGACGCCAAGTTCCCCAGTCCCGATGTCGACGCTGCCGTTGATCGTGTTCGCCGACAGGGAGAGCCTGCCGGCATCCGCGCCAGCGAGCGGCAGGACCGTGCCGACTTCAAGCTTGGCGCACTCGCCGATTGTCAGGGGCAAACGATCCAGCACGGCATCCAGCATCGTTGTCGATGCAAGGATGCTATTACTAAGTGACCTCTGACTGTTGCCGCGGGCATTCGCTTTCTGCTCGGCGGCTGCCCGCTGGCTGGAAACAGCGAATTGCTGCATGAATTCAAAGGCGAAGGCCAACCAGATGCAGGAGACCTCCTCCCCCAGCTTGAGCTGGAATTCTACCAGCAGGTAACGGCTGGACGCATCGAAGCGGCCGATAGCACCCGCCGGATCAGCTGAGGAGGTGACACCTTCCCCCGTCTTGATCACGGTGGCGGCGACCTGCCCGCCAAGCTCCAGGCCTGCCTGCTCTGCCAGAAGCTTCAGAAATAATGGTGACGCGTCGCCAAGGCTTTCGGCATCCTGGTCCATGCGAACCGATGCATTGCGGATGGCGCCGACTGCGTCCATCGCGACACCCGCAAGCCCCGGTGAGGTCTTGGCTGAAAAATAGAAGCCGGTTTCCGCGTCAAGCTTCTGCTGAGCCTCCTGGCCGTTGATAACACGGCGGCTGCTCAGTGTGATATCTGGAAGAATACCATAAGTGTCCGCGGCCCAGTCCCGGGTGCAGGCCTGCAATTGCAGCCAGAATTGCTGCAACCGCATGATGCTGGGAGGAATACCCGCCCCAGCGTCGATCTTTTTCCGCAGAACTGCAGACACAGTTTGCCACCTATTAAAAAAACGTACCGTCCCGTTAACCAGTGATGGTGGGTGACCGGTTGAAAAACCATTAACAGCCCGGAGCAAGTTAACCATCGACTCCGCAGCGTTCCTTCACGGCTGTCTGTTAGAAAGTGCCTACTGGCTCAAGTGGTTAGGGTTAATGGGTACTAAGCAACAACCTGTCGTTCACACGACGATCATCAAGCGGAAGAAGGTCGTTAAAGGCGAAGGGCACCATGGCGGTGCCTGGAAAGTCGCCTACGCGGACTTCGTGACCGCGATGATGGCGTTCTTCCTTCTGATGTGGCTTCTGAACGCCACAACGGAAGAACAGCGCAAAGGTATTGCCGACTATTTCAACCCGACCATTCCGATCAGCCGTATCTCCGGTGGCGGATCGGACGGCCTCAATGGCTCGTCCATCTTCACGGAAGAAACCTACGCAAAAATGGGGACTGGCGCATCGCGGTCGAAATCCATCGACTCGCACGGGACGAAAGACAAAACCGATGAACGCGCGATCGCCGCGCAGCTTGAGGACCTTAAGAAGGGTCTTACCGAAGACGGGCACCAGATTTCCGAGCACATGCTGATCAAGATGTCGCCGGAAGGGATCGTGGTGGAGATCACGGACTCGGCTCAGACCCCCCTCTTCCCTGTCGGTTCCAGTCATCCGTCCGAATTGCTGGCAGACCTGATGGGACAGGTCGCCGGATCGTTCGAAAGCTTCGAAAACCAGGTCAAGATTGTCGGTCACACGGACAATCGCAGCTACAGGAATGCCGCCGTCTACGACAACTGGAACCTGTCTGCCGACCGAGCCAACACGGCCCGCCGCCTCCTGGTCCGCTCCGGCATGCCGGCTGACCGTATACGGGAAGTTTCAGGAAAGGCCGATTCTGAACCCCTGGTTCCGGAAAACCCGGCTGCTCCGCAGAACCGCCGGATTTCGATTACCATCCTGACCCAATAAATTTACAGGGTTAAGCGAGGTTATCTCGTCATTAACCAACAATAATTACTCATGGTTGCGTCACTTTGCAGGAGCAACCGACATGAGCATTTCTTCGTCCCTGAATGCAGGGGTGATGGGTTTGAATGTAAACTCCGCCCGCCTCTCCACGATTTCCGACAACATCGCCAACTCGTCGACCTACGGTTACAAACGCAGCCAGGTCGATTTTTCGAGTATGGTTCTCCAGCAACGCAGCTCTGCCTATGCGGCAGGCGGTGTCCGGGTGAGTTCCTACAAGGATATCGCAGCAACAGGGTCGCTGACAGGGACAGGTAATGCCACCGATATTGCTGTCGGAGGCCGCGGCTTGATCCCGGTTACGAATGAGGGCGGCGTCGGCGCCGTACCATCGGAACGTTCGCTCATGCTCCTGCCGACTGGTTCATTCTACACCGACCAGAACGGTTATCTCCGCACCCAGAGCGGCATGTTCCTTCTGGGCTGGCCTGCAGATTCCTCGGGCGACATCGGCAATGTCAGCCGTAACAGCGGCCTGAACCTTGAGCCTGTGAACATCGCAACCTCACAGTTCACTGCTTCGCCGACCACCAGCATGGAACTCGGCATCAACCTGCCAGCCGACGCAACCAATACCGGCGGTTCCGGTGAGCCTTACCTGCTTCCGATCGAGTATTTCGACAATCTTGGTCGCGCCCAGACTTTGACTCTTGAGTTTACACCATCGGTGCCGGGCAGTGGTTCCTCAAACGAATGGGATGTCCAGTTCTTCGACAGCGCAGGTGACCCGCTTACATCGATCGGCGATCTCAATCTCGTATTTGACGACACGGCTGCCAATGGCGGGCGGATCGACACGGCAACGGCTGGTGGCGGCGTCGCTTACGATGCATCTACCGGCCGCCTGTCGATGACCCTGGCGCACGGCCCAGTCGAAATTTTCATAGGCCGCCCGGACGACAGCGCCGGCATCACCCAGCTGGCGGGTCCCTACTCCCCGACCGCTGTGACCAAGGATGGCGCCCCGCTGGGCGACCTCGCAGAGGTCGAGATCGATGAGAACGGTTACCTTCAGGCCGTCTATGATACGGGCCTGCGCCGCACGCTCTACCAGATCCCGGTGGGAGACGTCCCGAACATGAACGGCCTCACCGCGCTCGACGGGCAGGCATTTTCGATTTCGTCCTCATCCGGCAGCCTCTACCTTTGGGATGCCGGCACTGGGCCGGTCGGAACTGTTTCCGGTTACTCTCTTATGGAGTCGACCACGGACATCGCGGCCGAGCTGACCGATCTCATCGAAACGCAACGGGCCTATTCTTCCAACGCGAAGATCGTCCAGACCGTCGACGAGATGCTGCAGGAAACCACAAACCTGAAGCGCTAATTCACGCTTGAACGGGACGGCACGTAAGTGACCATATCCAGCGCTATCCAGGCGGCACAATCGGGCCTTCGGATCACAAGTCTGAAGGCCGACGTCGTCGCCACGAACGTCTCGAATTCGACGACGGCGGGCTATGTCCGCCGTTCGCTCGTTGTGGCGGAGAACATCCTCGGCGGGAACAGCGCAGGGGTCCGCTCCGTTGGCATCACCCGGGCCGGTGACGAGGCCTTGTCTGCCGAACGCAGGTCTCTCGGAAGCGACCTTTCACAGGCGGACCTGTTCGCATCGACCTGGAGCACCATCTCTGCCCGCGTCGGAAATACGGCCGACGGATCCGGACTTTTCGGCCTGTTTTCGAACTTCGAGAGCGCCCTGTCCAATCTCGCCATATCGCCCGAGTCCGGCTCGGATATGACCGCGACGCTTCAGGCGGCCAGTTCCCTCGTCAAGGAATTCAATGCCCTTTCCGATTTCGCCACGTCCCTTCGCGCGGAAACTGACCACGAAATCGCAATCGGCGTAGACACAGTGAATGCCGCCTTGAAGGGCATTGAGGAACTCAACGGAAAGATCGCCCGGATTGACCGCACCAGCAGCCAGGCGGCCGCGCTGATCGACGAACGGGGACGCCTGCTCGACCAGATTTCCGACTACTTGCCGATACAAACCGTACCGCGCCAGAGTGGCGGCATCGATATCGTCACGCAGGAAGGTGTCTACCTTCTGCAAACGACCGCCAAAGAGATTGAATTCACGCCATCGACCGTGTTTGGCCCTTCGCAGACACTGGCAAGTGGCGGCCTCTCCGGGTTGAGCGTCGGGGGCATATCCATCACGCCCGGCACGTCTTCGTATGGCGCTGTTTCAAGCGGCATGTTTGGCGCGCTGTTCACGCTGCGCGATACCGACCTTCCCGCGTTCAGTGACCAGCTGGACACTCTTGCGGGCGATCTGATTGCCCGCCTTTCGGACGATGCAATCGATCCGACGAAAACGCCGGGTGCGCAAGGATTGTTCGTGGACTCCGACGGCTCCGGCGATCCAGGTCTTGCAGGGCGCCTGGCACTGAACCCGGCCATCGACCCTAGCCAGGGCGGCAGCATGTGGCGTTTGCGGGACGGTATCGGGGCAATCAGCGAGGGCGCTTCAGGGAATGCGACCATCCTGCAGAACATGCTGGACGCAGTCACAACCGTCCGCCCAATGAATATGGGAGGGTTTCAAGGTAGTTATTCTTCCAGCGAGCTTCTTGCCCAGTTTGCATCCACGACCGGACAGAAGCGAGTAAGCCATGAAGCAGTCCTCTCGTCGACATCATCGCAGTACAGCATCATGGCGGAAGCAGAAATTTCCGAGACGGGCGTCGATGTCGACCAGCAGATGCAGGATCTTCTGATCATCGAGCAGGCCTATGCCGCCAATGCACGGGTGATTGAAATTGCCAGCAACATGATCGACCGGCTGATGGAGATCTGATAACATGCGCCTGAGCCTTCCCATCCACAACATCTCATCCGGTCTCAGTGAGACGGTTGTTCGCCTGCGCGAACGCATCGACACGACATCCGAGGAAGCCGTCACAGGCCGCTACAAGGACATGACCGCGCATCTGTCCGGTCGTATTGGCAAGGCCATGCTCGGACAGAAAGCAATCGACGATGTCACGAACGAGCGGACCCAGCTGACCCTCAAGGAGACCAGGCTGGACATCATCCAGCAGTCTCTGACAGCAATCGATGACAATATCGGTCAACTCGGCGTTCGCATGAAAGCCGCGCTCGGCTCTGAGGATTTTACCGCAAGGGAAGCGGTTGTACGCGACGCGAAAGCGGCCATTGCCTCAACATTCTCCATCCTCAATACGCGTCATGGCGAACGCTATCTGTTTTCTGGCGACGCCACCAACACCAAGCCGATGAGTGACGTGGACGCATTTCTGGACGATGTCCGTGCCATGGCGGCCTCCGCGACCGATGCCGCGGACTTCGCGACGCAGATGGATGCCTATTTCAACACGCCAGGCAGCGGCTGGCAGGCCGATATCTATTCCGGCACTGCGACAGCCTCCGATCCGGCAAGTGTGACAGGCACCGACCCTGAGATCACCAAGACTGTCTGGGGGCTGGCCGTTCTCGCGCTGTCCGGGGCCGACGAAACACTTGCCCTTTTCGACGGCAACAGTGATGCCCTCATTCAGGCAACCGATACGCTGGCGGACGGTCAGGCAGCTCTGACGATTGCCCGCGCAGAGCGCGGCATTCTTCAGGCGCAGATCGAGTCTTCGAAAAGCGCGCTCGATGTTGAGGAAACCGTCCTCACGCACGCTTTCAATCAGATGACGGCAAGGGACCAATATGAAGCGGCTTCGGAACTGAAGCAGCTCGAAACCGGTCTCGAAGCCTCCTACACACTTACTGCACGGCTGGCCAATCTCAGCCTGCTGAACTTTATGAGGTAGTGCCATGAAATGGACCGCCCTGATCCTCGCAGCTTTTTCAGCAGTAACCCTGGCTTTCTCCGCCAGTGCTGAAACCCGCATCCGCGATATCGTGGATGTAGAAGGGATTCGCCAGAACGATCTGGTCGGCTATGGTATCGTTGTCGGACTCAATGGCACCGGCGATACGGTGAAGAACTCCCCTTTCACCGAAGACTCCCTCTCCTACATGCTGGAGCGCCTGGGCGTGAACGTTCAGGGTGAAGAGATCAAGCCGAAGAACGTTGCTGCCGTGCTCGTTACGGCCACGTTGCCCTCCTTCTCCCGGTCCGGATCCAGCGTCGATGTCACTGTCGCCTCCATCGGTGATGCGAAAAGCCTCGAGGGCGGGACGCTGATCCTTACGCCGCTCAAGGGCGCGGACAATGAAGTCTACGCCGTGGCGCAGGGCGCGATCATCGTCAGCGGCATCGATGTCCAGGCAGCGGGCGCGCGCGAAACGCGCGGCACTCCGACGACCGGCGCAGTTCCCAACGGTGCCCGCGTGGAACGGGAACTCGCTTATGACTTCAACCAGCGCGACCACCTGACCCTGGCGCTCCGCAGCCCGGATTTTACCACGGCGGCGCGGATCGAGGATGTCATCAATGGCCGGGTCGGCAGTCCGATCGCCTTCATGCGCGACCCCGGAACCGTGGAACTCAACTTTGCTTCACTCCAGGTCTCCCCTGCCCGTCTGCTGGCAGAAATCGAGAACCTGACCGTGCCGGTCAACGCCCCGGCCCGTATCGTCATTGACGAGAAATCCGGAACGATCGTGATGGGCGACGATGTCACCATCTCCCGCGTTGCGATTGCGCAGGGCAATATCTCGATCAAGATATCAGAGACGCCGGTCGCGTCTCAGCCCGGGCCATTCTCCCGCGGAGAAACGCAGGTGCTTCCGCGATCCGAAATCTCCATCGGTCAGACGGGTAGCGGCAATATTGCCCTGCTCCAGCCGAATGTGACGCTGTCGGAACTGATCTCTGGTCTGAACGCCCTCGGCGTCACACCGCAGGAAATGGCAGATATCATCCGCTCCATGAAGACGGCAGGCGCCATCCACGCTGAACTGGTGATCCGATAAAGGTGTGACTAGGGCCGGTTGAGAACAGGACGCGTCAGGCGTCCTGTTCTGCGCTGCGCTCAAGCACGATCAGGCCACGCCGCTTGAGGCCCATCAGGGCATTGAGGAATTCCCGCTGGACCGTCTCGGCGGCTGCTGGTTCCAGAGGCTTCATGCCGCCAAGGTCGTCACGATACTGATCTGCCATCCGCGACGAAATATTCCCGAGCAGGTAATCCGAGACGGCACTGTTGCTGCCCTGAAGCGTGCTGAGGAGCTTCAGCAGGAATGACTGATCCACTTCGCGGAACACGACCGGCACGGCATTCTTCGGCAGCAGGTCCGGCAGACCTTCGATCGTGAAGATCGATTTCTCGATGCCTTCCAGCTTGTCCTGATGCTTGGAGCGGAGAAACGCGACAAGGCTGTCACGCTTTTCCGTCGAGATGAGGCTCAGCAGCTCCCCGACAGAGGCCAGATTGTTGCCCGCTTCCTCGGTTTCTTCCTGAACGGCGTTGAGAAATTCCATCTCGACCATGCGGCCAAGCACCTGGTCGACGCCCGGATCGGTCTTTCGCGGCTCGACCATGTGGCCGATCATCGGTCCCAGCTTATCGCCTTCCATATGGCCCAGAACTTCTGACGAGACGGACACGTCGAGCTTCTGCAGAATCAGAGCGATCAAATTGGGCGACAGGCGCGAAAGGTAAGTTGCAACCTGTTTCGGATCCTTGCGCTCCAGGCGTTCCCATACGCTGAGCTGTTCCTCATCCTCGTCATCAGCCGCTTCTGAAGTGTCGTCCTTGTAGATCAGGCTCAGGCGATTGGAGTCGACCACGCTGGACAAGACTTCCTTGGCACGTGTCCGGCCTCCGCGCATCGCGCCATTTGTCTTGCGAAGATGGGCTATGAAATCCATGACGATGTCGACCAGTTCATCGCGGGTCAGCATGGACAGGTTTTCAAGCGCGGAAGCGACCTTGGCCAGCGCGGCATCGTCCAGCTTTTCAACAATCGGCTTGGCGGCGCTCTCCCCCAGCAAGGCGATGATCACCGCAGCGCGCTGGGCAGAACTGATCGGTGCCGGCTGAGGCGGCGCCACACCCATTTTTTGCGCGCGGCGCGCTGGAAGGCTTTCCACGTTGGAGGCAGTTCGGGCAGAGCTCATCCTGCATATCCGCGCAAAATGGCTTCTGTAATCTTAAGCCAGCCGTCTGCCAGAACAAAAAATCCGAGCTTGAACGGCAACGAAACCACAGTGGGTGGCACCATCATCATGCCGACCGCCATCAGCACCGAGGCTACAACGAGGTCGATCACCATGAATGGCAGGAATATGACAAAGCCGATCTGGAAGGCATGTTTGACCTCCGACAGCATGAAACCGGTCGCGAGCAGAGGAAAAGACGGCGCTTCACCCTCGGCGAGCGGCCGGTTCAGGGCATCGCTCAGCACGTAAAGGGTTTCCGGTTCGGTCCGGTTGGTCATGAAGGTCCGGAACGGGTCCGTGGTCATTACCCAGGCCTGCTCTTCGGTCAGTACGCCATCCATGTAAGGGGAAATGCCATTGTCCCACGCATTGGTGAAAACCGGTTCCATGACGAAAAAGGTCAGGAACATGGCCAGCGCCATGATCATCATGTTGGGCGGCGCCTGCTGGACACCGACAGCCTGACGCATGAACGAAAAGACGATCACCATGAATGGCAGGCAGGTCACCATCATGGCGATCGCCGGCACCAGGCTGAGTACCGACACCAGCAGGAAGAGCTGGATCACAGAGCGGCTGAGCCCGCCCTGGCCATTTCCGTTCAGGACATCATTCAGGCTGGGAACCGGGTCCAGCTGCGGCGCACCTTGCGCATGCGCGGCGAGCGAAACGCCCACCACGGCAAGCATCATCAGAATGCTGAAGCGGAGGAAAATGCCCCCTGCCCTAGCCCAGATCATCGTAGGATTGCTCCGGTATCTCCGTAATTTTCACGCCGAGCGAACCATCTTCCGTTTCCACAAGCTCACCTTTCGCGATGACCTTGTTGTCGATCGTGAGGTCCACCGGGTCCTCGATACGAGACGTAAGCGGAACAATTGATTCCGGCTGCAAATCAAGGATTTCCGACACGCTGAGACGTGCCTGCCCGATCGAAACGGTTACAGTGACCGGAACACTGAAAATCGTCCGGCGATGCTGGTTTGCTGAAGACGGGTCACGACGCTCGACCTCAGGCGATTTGGGTTCGGCTTCCATAGGGACGGCCATGGGTCTACTCCTCGATCATTGTGTGGGAGGGGTCCAGATGGGCGAGGCACGCAGCCAGCAGACCCTCGAAATCAAATGTCACGCCGCCGGTCTTCCACGAGACAAGCACACGCGTCTCATCCTGCGACGTTGCAGGCGCCAACTTGCAGCGGCCAGCCAGAGACGACTCGCTCGCGATGATGGGTTCAAGCTTGTCCAGCATGGCCTGCCGGGCACGGATCTCAAGTGACGGCACCGAAGCCGGCACAAGAACCGGAAGGTGCCGGGCAATCTCGTCGGCCAGAAACTGCCGCGACAATTCCGGGAAAAGGCGTGCTGCGAGTGCCTGCGTGACCTGCATGGACTGATCCCGCGCCTCGCCCTCAATCCGGGTCAGTGCAGAGGAAAGCTGCGCGACGAGACTTTCGACTTCCGCGAGCGATGGCCCCAGGTCTTCGGGAGGCGTCAATTCCTCTTCCGCTTCCGACACGTCCTGTTGCGGCGGTGCAGCCGCAGGCCGTGCGGCAGCTGCCTGCATCTGGCCCAGCATGCGTTTCAACTGCTCGGCAGGATGCGTCTGATCATCCCTGTCGAAACGCGGCAGGTTGGAGAGAAGCGCGTTACTCATTCACAGCAAACTTCCGGTCTTCATCGAGCCATTCCTGCAGGATAGCCGCAGCATCGTCCTGGCGTTCGGATGCATAGTCTTTCAGGGAGACGAACGGGTCGGCCGCAATCGCATCCAGGCTACCTGGCTCATGATCATCCAAAGACAAAGCATTCGTCTTCGGCTGCTTCATCATCGGCCGGATCACGCCGAGGGCCAGGACGATGACCACAAGTCCCAGAACGAGGATCTGGATGCCGGACCAGAGGTAGCGCTCCATCAACTGGTCCATCATGCTCGGCGCGGTGGCGAGTTCCTCAACGGGCGCGGCCTGGAAAGGCATGAATTCCACGGTCAGGTTATCTCCCCGGCCCACATCGAGCCCCACGGCGGATGTCACGAGCTGGCGGAAATTGGCAACCATCTGGTCATTGACCGTCGCGGCGTCCGGTGCGGCAGGATCCAGTCCGAGCACCTGGTCATTCACGAGAACCGCGACCGAAATCCGCTCCACCTGCCCCGGCAGGCGTTCGGTTTCCGTGCGGGTTTCGTTGATCTCATAGGAGACAGACTCAGAGGAATTCTTGACCGTGCTGTTGCTCTGGCTACCGGCCGGTGCGCTCCCCTGCGGGAGATTACTGGATACAGTAAGCGCGCCGGAGGTGCCGCCGCTGGTCTCCGCCACATCGCCTGTTGTGCGTGACCGGACGACCCGAGAGTCAGGATCATACGTCACCGCGGAAGTCCGCTGGCGTTCGTGACTGACATCGACAGACACAGACACCCGCGCATTACCGGCGCCGACACGCGCCTCAAGCAGGCGCAGGATTTTCTGCTCCAGCTGCGATTCCTCGGTTTCCGCCTGAACGCCCGATTGCTCTGCGGATGCAACGCCTGGCCCGGCCAGAATACCTTTGTTGAGATCGATCACGGCGACCTCGTCCGGGCTCAGTCCGGAGACTGCCAGAGCAACCAGGTACTGGATGCCCTGTGCCTGACTGCTCGTCAGGTTATGTGCAGACGACAGCGTTACCGAAGCCGTCTGCGCCGGATCAGACCGTGCGAACCCCGAACGCAGGCTTGCGCCGATATGGACCCGTGCCGACTGGATTCCCGGAACGGCAAGGATGGTGCGCGTCAGTTCGCCTTCCTTGGCACGCCAATACGCAGCATTGTACATCTCCGACGTGACGGAAAACCCGTTTACGTTGTCCAGAAGTTCGTAACCCTGAACCGACTGTTTCGGCAGCCCGTCCCGGGCGAGCGCGAACCGGACCGAATCGCGGTCTTTCTGCGGCACCAGGATCGCATCGCCCTTGATTTCGTAGCGCGTGCCGCGCTTGTCGAGCTCATCGATGATCTCACCCGTGACGGAAGCGTCGAGTCCGGAATATAGCAGTCCCATCGGCTGTTTCATCGCCCCTTGCACCATGAAACTCATGATTCCGATGACGCCCAGCATGGCGACAGCGAGCATGATTTGCCGGCTGACAGGCAGGGCGCGAAGATTGGCAATGAAATTCATGAATCAGGTCTTCCCGTATCGGGGCGGATCGTTGGAATGGTTAATATCTGGCCGAAAATCATTAACGGTTCCTTTACCCGAAGCCTTGTTTAAGGAGCATCGGGAGTCTTGGGATAGCCGGGAAGTTGATGGCAAAAAAAGATGCTGCGAAAGCTGGCGACCAAGCCGCGGACGGCGGTGCGCAGACCAGCGGGAAGAAGTCGGGTGGCGGGTTCGTCGGCATGGCGATCCTTGCTGTGGGCGCCATGACCAGCTCTTTCGCAACCGTCTATGTCCTGGCCTCCGATCCACCGACGGGCCCAGCCTGTCCGGTGGTCGATACCGGCCCAGCGCTCGAACCCATCGCGCAACAAGACCAGACCTATGTGGAACTGCAGGACATCCTGATCACGATCGGAAGCGAGCCGGCAACACGCTATCTGAAGATGAAGGTCTCCATTGTCACCGATAACAGCGGTGCGGGTATGGTTACCAAAGCCGAACCCGTGCTGATCGATGCATTTACCAACTATCTGCGTTCCGTCGAACTCAGCGATTTCGAAAACCCCGATTTCTACGCCCACATGCGCGAACAGCTCAGCCGCCGCTCTGAACTGGTGCTGGGCGGCGGTGTTTCCGAAGGCGTCCTGATCACAGAATTCCTGCTGAGGTGAGCCCCATGCCGATTGAAGCCACCGACATCGCCATCATCCTCGTGTCCTTCGCCGCCTGTGTGTATTGTTTCGTGCTGAACCGCCGGCTGAAAGCCCTGCAGGATACGCGCGACGGACTCGGCGCAACCATCATGGCCATGTCCAAATCGATTGCAGCCATGTCCAGCTCGACCAAGGAAACACGTTCCCATGTCGGCGAAATGGCTGCGCGCCTCGCAATGCAGTTGGAGGACGCAAAACAGACCTGCGCCCGGCTGGAAAAGCTGAAAGCGTCCCTTGAAGCGACACAGAAGGACGCCGTCGACCAGGTGACGGCCTCTCAGGCCGAACTCAGCACGATGATGCGGATCATCCTCGACCAGTCCAAGACCCGCATCATGGAAATGAACCGCGTCATGCAGGACATGCGTGAAATGACTGAAGACGCCGACGAAGACTATCGCCCCCTCGCCCAGACCACCGGGCGCTGACCTCGCAGAAGACGAAACGGGTAGCCTGCCATGAAGTCTCTCAACAACAGCCGATCCTATGTCCTGCTTACCCTGGGATTCCTGTTCACACTGGGTGCCGCCGTCAGGTTCCTGCCCAGCAATCTGGCGATTGCAGAGAGCCCGCAGAAGACGGCCCATCCCACGGAAGCCGGGGACCACACTCCGGCGCCCGCGCCGATTGTGGCAGGGACCAAACAGATCGACCAGGTCTGTTTTACCGCCGAGACCGCTGCGCTTCTGGCGGATGACCAGAAAAAACTGAAAGAACAACAGGCTGCCTTGCAGGAGCTCGAGCTGGAACTGCTCGCACGCCAGCAGGAACTGGACCGCCGTGCGTCCGATCTTCAGGCAGTCGAAGCAACGCTTCAGGACCGGTGGGGCCAGCTCCAGGACGCCTCGAATGATGATATGGATCATCTGGCGCGCATGTACGGCACGATGAAACCGGACCAGGCGGCGTCGATCTTCAACCAGATGGATTCCGACTTTGCAGCCGGCTTCCTGCGTCTCATGCGCTCCGAACAGGCCGGCATGATTCTCGCTGGCATGGAGACCAAGAAGGCCTACGAGGTCAGTCTCCGCCTTGCTGCCATGAATGAAGACGTCCGGAATTCCTCCAGAAACGAATAGATTCGATTGTCTGTTCTTTCCACGATAGACTCATTTTGATGTGTCCTGTAATGATAGCATTAGCTATCTAAAACACGATCCGGGCAACGGACGGGGGAGACAAATGGTGAGGACTTTCACAGCGACGCTGGTGCTGGCATGTATGTGTGCCTGTTCCCGGGGGGCGGAAGAGATCGCCGCGCCGGAAATCGTCGAACCCGACGCCGCTCACATCGCCCTCGCCGAAACCATGGTCCCAGCAGATGCCGGTCTCGCCGCCATCTATGACCGGTCCTGCCGGGCCTGCCATGCCCTGAATGGACTGGGCGCCCCGCTGACCGGCCACTCGGCGGCGTGGGAAATGCGGTTCGAGCAGCGTGGAATGGACGGTTTGCTGACCTCGATTCACTCCGGCCGCGGTACGATGCCCGCCATGGGGTACTGCCCGGACTGCACAGACGACGATTTCAAGTCACTCATCGAATTCATGGCAACGGAGGGCCAGTCATGAGCACCACCCGGCGCGCCATTCTGCTCGGATCGGCCGGGCTCGCTGCCGCCGTCGCCATTCCCGGCGTCCAGTATGCAAGCTGGAGCATGAAGGATTTCAAGCGCGACGGATACAGCCCGGACCTGCCCCCTGCCCCGGAAGGTGAAGTGGCCTGGTCCAACTGGTCCGGCATACAGCGATCCACACCAAGTCAAATCGCAGTACCAGCCACCGAAGCTGACCTTGCAAGCGCACTCGCCGAAGCACGCCGCGTGCGCCCTGTCGGCAGCGGACACTCCTTCACCGGTCTCGTCCCCTCAGAACATTTGATCGTGGATGCCAGCCGCTTTTCAGGACTGGTTTCGTCTGACACAGCAACTGGAATGGCCACGTTCGGGGCTGGCACACGAATTCGCCAGGCAGCGCGTGAACTGGACGCCGCCGGTCTCGCGCTTCTGAACCTGCCAGATGTCGATGTGCAAACCCTCGCGGGATCATTTTCGACCTCCACCCATGGCACAGGCCGGATGCTCAAGCCCCTGCACGCACACATCGAAGGCTTCCGGATCGTCACGGCAGACGGCACCGCCCGCGATGTAACCGCCGCTTCGGACCCGGATTTGTTCTCCGCCGGCCAGGTTTCGCTCGGCGCATTGGGGGTCATCACTCAGTACACGCTGAAATGCGTGCCGTCCTACAATCTGAAACGCCGGGTCTGGGTGGAACAGCTGGACACGCTGCTCGACCGCGTGATGGATCTTTCGGAACAACACCGGAATTTCGAATTCTACTACTTCCCGTTCACAGGGTATGCTGCCGGGATCTCGCACGATATTTTCGATGGCGAGGTAACCGGCCGGGTTTCCGACGAAGACGAAGACACGCTGGCAGGTCTCAAGGAACTGCGCGACGTGTTCGGCTGGTCATCCTGGCTGCGCCGGCGCATCGCCGCCGGAAGCCTGCCGAAGGGCCAGATCGAGGAAAGTTCAGACGCTTACTGGAAGCTGCTTGCCACCGCGCGGCCAACCAAGTTCAACGAGATGGAATACCACATTCCGCTTGAGAACGGCCTCGCCTGCCTGCGGGAGATCATCGCGGCGCTGGAATCCCGCAACGACACTTTCTTCCCGATGGAAATCCGGATCACGGCACCTGACAATGCGTGGCTCAGCCCGTTCAATGACGGTCCACGCATGTCGATTGCCACGCATGCCGCTGTGGACGAGCCCTACGACTATTTCTTCTCCACGCTGGAACCCATTCACCGTGCCCATGGCGGACGTCCGCACTGGGGCAAGCTGCATTCCCTCGGAAAGGAAGACCTGATCGCGCTCTATCCGGAATTCCAGAACTTCCTTGACCTGCGCGCCGCCCTCGATCCGGAAGGGAAATTTCTGAACCCGCACCTTGCACACCTGTTCGGAGTGGACTTCGATGCCTGAACTTTCGCGCCGTACCCTGTTTCTTGGCGGCGCCGCCGTCGCTGCCGGAGGAGCCGTCCTGATGAACAAGCCTCACGACCATAGTGGGCCGCGCGATCCGTACTTTCTCAGCGTTCAGGCTGCCCTGATCGGCGCCGGCATCGCCTGGCCAACGCTCGTGATCGACAGGAAGCGTCTCTCGGATAATGTCAGAACCCTGAAGACGCACCTGCCCGCGGGCATGGGCTACCGCATCGTTGCGAAATCCCTTCCCTCCATCGGACTGCTGTCTCATATCCGCGATCTTTCCGGCACCAACCGGTTGATGACGTTCAACCAGCCCATGTTGTCCCAGCTCTCCGTCGACATGCCGGATGCAAGCCAACTGGTGGGCAAGCCTCTTCCGGTGCGCGCCGCCCGTCACTATTTCGAGACGCTTCCCGCACATGCCAGCGCAGCAGCGGACAATATCGAATGGCTGATCGATACGCCGGAGCGGCTTCAGCAATATGCCGCGCTCGCGTCGGACATCGGCCGGCCCCTGAAGATTGTCCTCGAGCTCGACGTCGGCCTGCACCGCGGCGGCTTTGAGCCGGGGCCTGCCCTTGGTGCCACCATCGAAGCGATCAAGGCGGACCCAAATCTCGAATTCAAGGGTTTCATGGGCTATGAGCCGCACATCCCTTCCCTGCCGACCGCGCTTGGCTGGCGGGACAAGGCGCTGAAAGGCGCGTGGAACACCTACACCTCCGCCCTGGAACAGGCGGCCACGCTGATCGGCGGTGACCAAATGGCGGGCCTGACCCGGAACGCAGCCGGTAGCCCGACCTATCGCTACTACCAGTCCACCGATATCGCGAATGAGGTGTCCGCAGGGTCCTGCCTGGTGAAACCGACGCATTTCGACACGGAACTTCTGGAACCGCACCAACCAGCCAGCTTTATCGCGACACCGGTCATCAAATCGTTCGACAAGACCCGCCTGCCGGGCCTTGAGTTTGCGAGCGGAACTGCCTCTGCGTGGAATCCCAATTCGAAGAAGACCGTCTTCATCCATGGCGGTCATTGGCTTGCCGACCCGGTCGATCCGCCCGGTTTGGAGTACAACAAGACGTTCGGACGTTCCTCGAACCAGGAAATGCTGAATGGCGGGCCTGAACTGTCCATCCAGACGGACGAGTTCGTTTTCCTCCGCCCGCAACAGAGCGAAGCGGTCTTCCTGCAATTCGGAGACATTGCCGTCTATGAAGACGGCGCGATCCTCGACACCTGGCCGGTTTTCCCCGTTTCCGCCTGAGCGCGGATAAGGCCTGCAGAGCCTCTTTGTCGCGCGAGAAGCGGAACGGCAGGCGCAGCGGACTGCTGATCATCTTCCCTCGTCCATTTTTCGCCACGAATCTGGTGTTTGTGCCGCCCCTGCGCGCCGAGTGGAGTGTCTATCGCACCACGCATCCACATGCTAAGCCGACTGCCGCGCGACAGCTCAGGAAGGAGGGGGTCCCCCGTGAAACTGTTGAGACTGCCAATCTGTGCCGCACTCGTTATGGCGCTGGTGCCTGCACCTGCCATGGCCGAACGCGAAGGGCGCGATGACATGACAGTTCTGGGCTATGTCGAAGACGTTCACGTCGGCAAGTTAGGCCTTGAAATGAAAGGGAAACTTGATACCGGCGCTGACTCCTCCTCGGTCTATGGTCGCGATGTGAAGGTGTACAAGAAATCCGGTAAGGATGACTGGGTGACTTTCCGGCTGCGCGGCAAGAACGGCCGCACCGTTCGCTACGATCAGGACGTCCGCCGTTTCGCCCTGATCAAACTGAAGACAGGCGGCACCATCCGGCGGCCCGTGATTCACCTTCCCATCTGTGTGGGCGGCGTTCGCGGTCTGGCTGAAGTCAATCTTGCCGACCGGGAGGACTTTGAATACGACATCCTGATCGGCCGCGAATTCCTCGCGTCCCGCGTTCTTGTCGATTCCGCATCGACTTTCATTGCCGACGACGAATGTAACGTACCTGAGCGTGACTAGCACTTTTCACACCCGTCTTCTGGCCTTTGTGCTGACCGCGATCGCGCTGACGATCTTCGGCATCAAGGTGTTCCAGTACAACTACCCGCTCACGCCGGGCACCCAGACGACAACCTGGGATTTCGAAATCTATCTCGACTTTGATACCGCCAACCAGCCGGTGCGGATCGAGACCTTTGTCCCGTCCAACAGCGATACGCGCAGGGTTTCGCAGGAACAGTATTACAACGGCGCCTTCGGGCTGCGCCTGGAAACCGACGACGACAATGGCCGCAAGGCGATCTGGACCTATCGCTATCCCAACGACCGCAAGGTGCTGCGCTACCGCGCGCGTCTCGAAGGGGAAACCCAGCGCTCTCCCCTGCCCGCTGAAATGCACCGACCGGCTGACCGCGCCCCACCGGAATCCCTCAATGACCTCGAGCGGCAGGCCTTTCTCGTCTGGTCTTCCGACATGCGCCGCCGCTCTGCCGATGATGACTCGCTCGCTGAGCTGATCCTGCAGGAAATCTTCGTCCAGAAGGACGCCGACGAGATCGAGGCGCTTCTGCCCGTCCTGCCGCCGCCGCTCGACCGTCTGACACTTGCCGCAGAGGCGCTTCAGAGCCAGGGGATCCGCGCGCGGGTCGCCAATGGCGTTTACCTCGACGAAGCCCGTCGCCGCACGGAAGTGCAGCACTGGCTGGAGTACCATGTCGACGGGCGCGACAAGCGCTACTTCATCGGTTCCGATCCGAAAGAGTTCTTCACCATCTGGTATGGCACCGAGGAAATGATCCGCGCCGACGGTGTGTTCGACTTCGAACCGCAGGTCTCGATCCAGCCGATCGACTCCTCGGCCTCTGACGTTATGCGCAAGGCGGCGCGGGCTGACCGCACACCGGTCGAACTGTTCAGCTTCGACCGGCTGCCCGTCACCACACAGCTCGTCTATCAGGTGCTGATCACCATTCCGGCCGGCATCGTGCTGCTCGTCTTCATGCGCCAGTTCATCGGCATCGAAACGCTCGGAACCTTCATGCCGATCCTGATCGGCATCGCGTTCCGTGAGACAGCCCTGCTGAACGGCCTGATCCTGTTCACCCTGCTCGTCGCGCTTGGCCTGGCCATGCGCTTCTATCTTGAGAAGCTCCGATTATTGCTTGTTCCGAGGCTGGCTGTGGTGCTGATCTTCATTGTGATCTGCATGGCGGTGATCGCGCAGATGTTCAACAGCGCCAACATGCGGATGGGACTTTCGATCTCGCTGTTCCCGATGGTCATCCTGACCATGACGATCGAACGCATGTCGATCATGTGGGAAGAGTATTCACCGGAAGATGCCATCAAGGCCGGCGCAGGCTCGATGCTTGTGGCCTCGCTCTCCTACCTGGTGATGACGAACAAGCATATTGAGTTCCTGCTGTTCAATTTCCCTGAACTTCTTCTCGTCCTGATGGCGGCCTGCCTGCTGATGGGCAAGTATACCGGCCTGAGGCTGAGTGAGATCCGGCGCTTCCGGGAGCTCGCCAAGGAAGCCGAACCGAAATGATCAAGACGTGGCTTGGCCTTCGCCGGGCCGGCGTGCTCGGCATCAATGAGCGGAACCTCCGTCTCATCAACGACTATAATCCGCGGCGCCTGATGCGCCTGGTCGACGACAAGACGGAAACCAAGCGCCTGGCCAATGCCGCCGGCATCCAGACGCCCGAACTCTACGGCCTCATCCGCAGCCCGGCGGAAATGCGCAAACTCGAAACCCTGCTCAATCATCCAGACGGCTGCGTCATCAAGCCGGCCAATGGGTCGCAGGGCAATGGCATCCAGGTGATCCTCGGGCCGATGCGCGGTGGCTGGCGGCGCTCCAATGGCCAGCGTGCATTGCTCGAAGACCTGAAATTCCACGTCAACAATATCCTGTCAGGCATGTATTCCCTGTCGGGCCAGCCCGACATCGCCATGATCGAATACCGGGTGAAGTTCGACGATGTGTTCGACCCGATCAGTTTCGGTGGGGTGCCGGACATTCGCATCATCGTGCTGCGTGGCATTCCCTTTGTCGCAATGGTACGGCTGCCGACAGCGGAGTCGGACGGCAAGGCAAACCTTCACAAGGGTGGAGTCGGCGTCGGCCTGGACCTCGTCACCGGCCGGACCCTCTATGGCATGCAAAAAGGCAAGACGACCGACATCCATCCGGATACGGCCAACCCGCTCAGCAATATCTCAGTGCCGCATTGGGATGAGATGCTGCTGATGGCCGCCAAAGCCTATGACGTGACCGGCCTTGGTTATCTCGGTGCCGACATTGTGCTCGACAAGGGAAAGGGCCCGATGCTCCTGGAGCTGAACGCCCGTCCCGGCCTCGCCATTCAGGTGGCAAACAGAATGGGTGTGCGTCCGCTCATCGAGGCCTGCATGAAGGCCGACACCGAAGGGCTCAATGCAGAACAGCGCGTCGAGCTCGGCAAGAAGCTCTACCGGGAGCACGTACCGGACCACGTGCTGGTCTGATCCGTCAGTCTGTAAACGAGAAATCCGGCAAAGACTTGAAGGCCAGCTTCAGCGCGTCTCCCCAGCTGTTCGAAACGGTCTGGAAGTAAGGATCATCCTCTTCGATACGGCGGCGATGCGTCACCTTCAGGGCGCCCTGCTCCACGACCTGAAGGTCAAGCGGCATACCGACCGACAGGTTCGCCTTCAGGGTCGAGTCGAAGGAGACGTACAGAAGCTTGATCGCTTCCTCGAAACTCATGCCGGCGTCATAGGCGCGCAGCAGGATTGGCCGGCCATATTTGGTTTCACCAATCTGGAAGAAGGGTGTCTCCTCGCTCGCCTCGATAAAATTGCCTTCCGGATAGATCATGAACAGGCGCGGCTCGATGCCGGTGATCTGCCCGCCCACGATCATCGTTGCGCCATAGTCGGCCTCCGATTCCGGGCCGGTCATCTTCTGGGTCTTGATCACTTCCTTGAGCGTGTCACCGATGATGTTGGCGACCTGGAACATGGTCGGCGCTTCCAGCAGGCTGGGCCGGCGTTCATGCGGCGCCTTGGTCCGCTCGTCGAGAAGACTGATCACAGCCTGGGATGTCGCAAGGTTCCCGGCTGTCAGAACGGTAATCACCCGCTCGCCCGGCTCCTCCCAGGTGAACATCTTCCGGAACCTGGAAATGTTGTCGACACCCGCATTCGTGCGCGTGTCTGACATGAAGATGAGCCCCGCGTTGAGCCGCATCGCCACGCAATATGTCACTTCGAACCTCTTCGGACCCGTTTATTGTTGTTGGACCTGGACATTGACGGACAGCACCTCCTGCTCGCCGCCATACATCACCCCTGTCAGTGGGCCAGCTTCGCGGTAGTCGAGGCCGGTTGCAACCTGAATGTACCGTTCGTCGGGACAAACCCTGTTGGCTGCATCAAATCCGACCCAGCCGAGCCCCTCGACCCAGGCTTCCGCCCAGGCATGGCCTGCTTCCTGATCCACTCGGTCCAGCATCATCATGTATCCGCCGACATACCGGGCCGGGAAACCCATCAGCCGCGCAGCTGCCGCAAAAATGTGCGCATGGTCCTGGCAAACGCCATGACCAAGTTCGAGGGCTTCCTCGGCTGAAGTGTTCGGCCCTGTCGGTTCAATGTCATAGACGACCGAGTCTGCGATCAGGTTCATCAGGGCATGTAGGGTTTCGAGATTGAGTTCCGGATCCTTGCCAAGTTCGGCAACGAGTCCACGCACGCCCTTCCCCACCTTTGTCAACGGGGTGAACCGGCGATAGAGCCAGAGGGGCGGCACCATCCGGTTGCTAGTCAGTATGCCCGCCGTGTCCCGTGTTTCCACTTCACCCTGGCAGGAGATCGAGACGCGCTTTGCTCCCGGTTCCATGGAGACGAGTTCGACATGGTTGCCATGATGGTCCATATATCTCGCCTCGCTCTTGGCCCCTTCCAGGACGAGATCCCAGGAAATGACCGTCTGCGCATCCGTATCATGAGGACGTTTGCGCACCTGCTGCAGCGCGTAGCTCGACGCTGTCTCGTAATTGTAGACGGTAGTATGATCGATGCGGAGTCTCATGGCCTATTCATTGAACCTGTAATCGGTTTCGATCTGGGCGGAGAACGCCGCATTCTGCGCCATGAAGCTGGTAAGGAATTCGTGGAGCCCCTCCTCAAAGACCCGCGCAATGTTCAAGGCTGTCAGCCGGTTTTCCTGCCGAATCGCCAACTCATGTGCCGGCGTGCTTTCGCCATACTCCTCGGCAAGCCTGCCGAGATATTCCGTGATCATATCATAGCAGAATGCCAGAGACCGCGGCAGACGCGCATCAAAGATCAGAAAATCTGCGATGGCTGGCGGGCTGACGGTTCCACCATGCAGCCAGTAGAAGCTGCGCTCTGCGGAGGCTGAGCGGAGGATCATTTCCCACTGCACATTGTCGAGCGAGGACCCGATCGATGCGCTGGACGGCAACAGCACATAATACTTCGTATCCAGAATACGGGACGTGTTGTCAGCCCGCTCCACCAATGTGCCGATCTGGATGAAATTGTAGATATCATTGCGCAGCATCGTGCCGGTGATCGCGCCGCGGACCTGTGCCCCCTGCCGGCGCACCAGTGACAGGATTTCCGGCAAGTCGCGTTCCGGGATCGGACGGCGCAGGGCATCGCGTACGCTCATCCAGGCATCATTGATCGCTTCCCACACTTCCCGCGTCAGCGCTGTCCGTGTCATCCGCGCATTCTCGCGCGCGGTATGGAAGGCACACAACACGCTGTTGGGATTTTCCTTGTCGCGCAGGATGAAGTCCAAAATCTTGTCCGACCGGATCGTCTCGTGCTTTTCCAGATAGCTCTGCTGGCAACCAGCCGTCGTAATGACGGACCGCCATTCTTCCGTATCGGACTCGGCCCGGGTGAGCGCGAGGCGAAACCCTGCCTCGGCCAGGCGCGAGGTATTCTCCGCCCTCTCCAGATAACGGGCCAGCCAGAAGAGGCCAGCGGCTGTGCGACCCAGCATCACCTCTAATCCCCCTTCAGGACCCAGGTGTCCTTGGTTCCGCCCCCCTGGCTGGAGTTCACCACCAGGGAGCCTTTCTTCATGGCCACGCGCGTCAGCCCGCCGGGCGTCACCTCCACTCCTTCCGGGGAGACGAGCACGAATGGGCGCAGATCAACGTGACGCGGGGCAAGACCTGATTTTGTCAGCACAGGGACGGTTGACAGGGCCAGCGTCGGCTGGGCGATATAGTTTTCCGGCTTCGCGGTCAGCTTGGCGCGGAAGGCCCTGAGCTCCGCCTTGCTGGCTGCGGGACCGACCAGCATGCCATATCCGCCTGACCCGTGGACTTCCTTCACGACCAGTTCTTCCAGATTGTCCAGAACGTAAGCCAGCGCATCCTTTTCTGCACATCGCCAGGTCGGCACGTTCTGCAGGATCGGCTTCTGGCCCGTGTAGAATTCGACGATCTCCGGCATGTAGGAGTAAATCGCCTTGTCGTCGGCGATGCCCGTGCCCGGAGCATTGGCGATCGTGATCCCGCCTGAACGGTAAATATCGAAGATGCCCGCGACTCCCAGCAAGGAGTCCGAGCGGAAATTCAATGGGTCGAGGAAGTCATCATCGATCCGGCGATAGATGACGTCCACAGGTTCATACCCCCGGGTCGTCCGCATCGCGATACGCCCATCGGTGACCCGCAGGTCGTGCCCTTCCACCAGTTCGACCCCCATCTGGTCTGCGAGGAAGGCGTGTTCGAAATAGGCCGAGTTATGGATGCCCGGCGTCAGCACAGCCACAGTCGGCCGGTTGCCATCTGCCGCAGGCGGCCCGCACCGCTCCAGGGACCGGCGCAACATGGTCGGGTATTGCTGAACCGGCTGCACCCGGATGTGCGAGAAGAGTTCCGGGAACATCTTCAGCATCGTCTCGCGGTTTTCCAGCATGTAGGAAACACCGCTCGGCGTGCGGGCATTGTCCTCCAGCACGAAGAATTCGTTCGGCCCGGTCCGCACCAGATCCACTCCCACAATGTGTGTGTAGATGCCGCCAGGCGGGTCCATGCCGATCATGCGCGGCAGGAAGGCGTCGTTCTCACGGATCAGGCGTTCGGGCACCCGGCCCGCGCGGATAATCTCCTGCCGGTGATAGATGTCGTGCAGGAAGGCATTGATGGCCTTCACCCGCTGCTCGATCCCGCGAACCAGGTTCGCCCACTCCCCCGCTCCGATGATGCGCGGGATCAGGTCAAACGGGATCAGGCGCTCGTCCGCTTCGGCTTCGCCATAGACATTGAACGTGATGCCGGTACGCCGGAAGAAGGCCTGCGCTTCAGCGGACTTCTTGAGAAGGGCCGGACGGCTCATCTCCTGCAGCCAGTCCGAATATGCCGAATAAGGTTCGCGCACGATTCCGTCGAACCCGTCCATTTCATCAAAGAATTGAGGTGCCTCTCCCATAATCACAACAACGCACGCAAGGCTGTGCCCGGTCAAGGCGTGCTATCAGGCATAGCTGTGCCCTGCTGAGGTCGCCCCGCATTGAAGAAAGCCGCACCAGCGCTGCCCAAAAATTGGGCAGACGGCCTACATCGCCTGGCTCCAGGGCCGTGAAAGCAAGGCTGCCGAATTGATGATGCCGACCATGCAATAGGTCTGCGGGAAGTTCCCCCACAGCTCTCCGGTGTCGGTATCGACATCCTCTGACAAGAGGCCCAGATGGTTGCGGGCCGCCAGCAGCGCTTCGAAGACGCGCCGCGCTTCCTCGGTCTCGCCGATCCGGTGCAGGGCATCCACCAGCCAGAAAGTACAGGCGGTAAAGGCGGTTTTCGGCTTCCCGAAATCGTCGGTCACCTTGTAGCGATAGACATGGTCGCCTTCGCGCAGGTCCCGGTTGATCACCTGCACGGTAGACACATAGCGCGGGTCGTCTGCCGCGATGAAACCGATCTCCGCCATCAGCAGGACAGACGCATCAAGGTCTTCCCCGCCAAAGGCCGCGGTGAACGCACCAATGTCCTCATTCCAGGCCTTCTCCAGGATGGTCCCGTGAATGATGTCGGCCCGCTCGCGCCAGTAATCCGCCCGCGCGGGCAGCCCCAGATGCGCGGCGATCTTCGCCAGCCGGTCACAGGCCGCCCAGCACATGATCGCGGAAGACGTGTGCACATGAGCAATCGTACGGAATTCCCAGATGCCGGCATCCGGCGTGTCATGCACGGCGAAGGCGCGCTCGCCTACCGGCTCCAGCTGCTCGAATTCCCTCAGGCCGGGCCGTTTCATGAGGCGCGTATCGAAGAAACTCTGCGCAACGCCCAGGACAACCTGACCATAGACATCATGCTGGACGTGCTCAGCCGCCTGGTTGCCGACACGGACTGGCCCCATGCCGCGATAGCCGGGAAGCTCCCTGGCAAAATCCTCTGTCAGGTCCGCTTCCAGCCCAATCCCGTAAACCGGCTGGATATGGCCGCCTTTCGACTGAGCCACGATGTTCCGTACCCAGCGCATATAGTGCTCCAGCGTCCCCATGCCGGACAGCCGGTTCAGCGCGGTGACCGTGAAATACGCGTCCCGGATCCAGCAATAGCGGTAGTCCCAGTTCCGCTCCGAGCCTTCATGTTCCGGGACGGAGGTCGTGAGGGCCGCGACGATGCCGCCGGTTTCCTCGTAGACGCAGAGCTTCAGCGTAATCGCGGCACGGATCACGGCCTGCTGCCATTCAAACGGCACTGCCAGGCTGCGGGCCCAACGCTTCCAGTAGAGGCGGGTCCTCTCTTCCCAGTCGCGCGCAATGACCTCCGGATGATCGGACAGGGATTCGTCCGCTCCCAGAATGAAAGCGGCCTCCCGGTCCAGAATGAAGCTGGTCCCCGACAGGATATAGGAGACCGGCGCATCCGTGGTGACGCGGAAGGCAAGTTCCTCATCCACGAAGCGGACATGGTTGACGCCCCTGACCGGCTTCAGCTTGCGCCCGCCCCAGTCGGTTTCCGGGATCAGCGTGATCCGCATCCGCGGCGTGCCCGCCAGAACCCGGAACCGGCGCACCAGCGCCGCCGGTCGGAACATCCGCCCCTGATTCTCGAACCGCGGGGCAAAATCGACGATTTCCACGATGGCGCCATCACGGGATTCGAGGCGCGTCCGCAGGATGGCGCTGTTGTGGTCGTAGGCCTGGGTGCGCGAGACGAGGTCTTCCATCCAGACGGAAAAGGCACCGCCGCCGCCCAGAAGCTGGTTGAACACCGGCTGGCCATCGAACCGCGGCAGGCAGGACCATTGATAATCGCCACGTGAATTGATCAGGGCGGCAATCGTGCCATTGCCCACAATGCCAAGGTCCAGTCCGCTCATGTCCCAGCCAGCTCCTTCAGATACGCATGCACGGCATCGACATCTTTCAGCCGGTACCTGGCGACGGTGTCGCCCGCGCCGACCTTGACCGTCAACCCGCCCAGGCTGTTCGCAGCCCGGAAAGCATCTTCGTCGGTCGTGTCGTCACCAATCATGACCGGGCGCCGCCCGGAAAAGGGCACTTCCTGCATCATTCGGGCCAGAGCGCGGCCCTTGTTGGCATCTTCAGGCTTTGCCTCGAAGACGAACTTGCCATGCTGGATCCGGTATCCCGCGCCTGACAGGCCGGCCTCGGCCAGCGCATTGCCAAGGTCGTCCACCGCTCCCGGCGCCTGCCGGTAATGCAGGGCCAGCACCGGGCCTTTGGTCTCGACACGTGTGCCATGAAACATCGCGCTGATCTTTTCGATCACGCCGCGCACCGCATCCGGCGCTGCAACGCGGTCTTCCGGCGGGTCTGCATTCGGCGCCAGCGGGATCAGGCCATGATTGCCGATCCGCCACAGCCCGCCCGGCACCCGGCGCGCGAGGTCACCTGCATCACGGCCGGACAGGATCGCCAACGCCCCTTCCAGCCGGCGGCCAATCGCCTCCAGGACGTTATCCATGCCGGCCGCCAGAAACACCGTATCGGGATCGTCCTGTAGCCCGGCCAGCGTTCCGTCAAAATCTAGAAATAGCGCATCGCCCGCGGTCAGCGGCGGCGGCGCGATGATCTGTTCTGTCATGAAAGTACCGGCACCTCAGCATCGGCCGGAACAGCGTTCAGGAACCGCTCCCGCCACCAGATCAGATCCTGCGCCTGGATGCCATCCATCAGGGTCCGCCAGCGGGCCTGACGCTCCTCCAGCGGCATATGGATGGCCTTGTAGACGGCTTCAGCAATCGCACCGGAATCATAGGGATTGACGATCAGGGCTTCCCCCATCTGCTCGGCCGCGCCGGCAAACTGGGACAGGACCAGCACACCGGGATCCTCTGGGTCCTGCGCCGCGATGAATTCCTTGGCTACCAGGTTCATGCCGTCCTGCAGCGGCGTGACGAGGCACACTTTCGCCGCCCGATAAAGCCCTGCGATCTCATCGCGGTCATAGCCCCGCGCGAGATAGCGAATGGGAATCCAGTCGAGGTCGCCATAATCGCCATTGATCCGGCCTGACAATTCATCCAGCTGCTGGCGCAATTGCTGGTAACCTTCGACAACCGAGCGCGAAGGTGGCGCAATCTGGGTGAAGGAAATATGCCCGTGTACATCCGGATGCCGGTCAAACAGTTCCGCCATGCCTTCGAAGCGCTGGATCAGGCCCTTGGAATAATCCATCCGGTCAACGCCGAGCACCAGCTGCCGGTTGCCCAGGAACCTGTCGAGCTTTGACGCAGCGAGCTGCGCGTCTTCGCATGTCGACGCTTCGACAAAGGCATCGACATCAATCCCGATCGGACAATGCAGCAGGCGGACGGTTCGTTCGCCGACCTGGAAACGGCCATCGGGCAATTCCTCTGCACCGAACTCCTCTTCGAGATAACGTGCCAGATTGTAGAAGTCCTTGCCGGTCTGCACACCCACCACATCATAGGCGCACATGGCCTCGCCCAGTTCCCTGTGCTGCGGGATGGCCCGGAAGGCCTCCGGCGCGGGGAATGGAATGTGAAGGAACCAGCCAAGGCGCCCCTGCCAGCCGCGCTGGCGCATCATCCGGCCGAGCAGGAAGAAATGATAATCATGTACCCAGACGAAATCTTCCGGCCGGGCTTCCTGAACCGTGATCCGGGCAAACTTCTCATTGACGGACCGGTAGCTGCGATACGTGTCTGCTTCGAACACCGCCAGGTCGATCCGGTTGTGCATGACCGGCCACAACACCGAGTTCGCATAGGCCAGATAGAACCCGTCATACTGCCGGCGTGAGAGGTCGCTCAGCGCGAACTGGACCCCCTCCTCCTCGACATAGTTGACCCGCGCGGTTTCAAAATCCAGCACCCGGCCCGACCAGCCGATCCACAGCCCCTTGGTCTCAACCAGAGTTTCCCAGAGGGCTACGGCGAGCCCGCCTGCCTTGCTCTCGCTGCCCGCAGCCGTGCGGTTGGATATGGCGACCAGACGCCCGGAAGGCTTGGCCGATGTGTCTGCGTTGGCGCTTGTCATCGGTTCTTTCCTGTTGAGTCTCATTTAGGCCGCTCCGGCCCCGGACCCAACCTCCACATGGCGGATTCTTGACCGAAAAGCTGCTTCGCCCATAAATATGACAGCCATTGCGCCGCTTTCCATGCGGGTCACGCCTTCGCCCGGCGCCGCACCCCGGAAGGTCCTGCACCATATAATAGAGTCAGGCCGAAGACGTGCGGTTACCCCGCCCCCGCGGGCAACGGCCCCGCGACAAGCCCCATGACGGAAACAAAGCTGATGAAGGCTGGGATTCCCCGTTGACGACAGCGCCGCGGGCTTATACATCCGCGCCTTCCAATCCTGTGCCCAGATGGCGGAATTGGTAGACGCGCACGGTTCAGGTCCGTGTGCCGCAAGGCGTGGAGGTTCGAGTCCTCTTCTGCACCAAACCCTGCTTCGGCAGGGTTTTTTATTGTCCGGGATCTGGGAATTGCAGAAGCGCTGATCGCCAGGGCGTCAACGCGAAATACGGATGCAGCCCCTGCCGGGCTATCAAACCAGATTTTCAGAGAGAATGGTGGGCGGTACAAGGTTCGAACTTGTGACCCCTACGATGTCAACGTAGTGCTCTACCACTGAGCTAACCGCCCGTCCGGGAGCTGTTTGCCCCGTCAGGAAGCGTGGGTAATGGACAATCGGCGCGCCTGCGTCAAGCGTCTTCAGCCACCTGTGCTGTTGCCGGGTTCGCTCCCGGATTCACTCCCTGTTTCCGGCGCCTTCGCCAGCAGGTCCACGGCGCTTTGCGCAAGCGCGTGCAGTGCCCGTTTCGAGGCCCCTGCCCGCGCACGGACAGACAGGGAATGCAGCACGGCAGACGCGATGCGTGCCGCCTCGTCCGGCGGCAGGGCGGTGCACACCTCCCCTTCCGCCTGGGCGCGGGCAATGCGGGCTTCGAAATGGCCATCCAAGCCGTCATTCATGGCAGAGAGTTCCCGCCGGACGGACGTATCGTGCACCGCTTCAGGCGGCGCCGTGCTGGAAACGAAACAGCCACGGCCGTCATCATCTCCCATGTAAATACGGATGGCGGCGCGGTAGATATCCTCCAGCGCGGTGCGCAGGGTCGGCGCGTCTTCCAGGATCTGCCGGCCTGCGTCCAGCGTGGACTCACGGTATTGCCGCAGGGCCTGAAGGTAGAGCGCATGCTTGTCGCCGAAGGCGCCATAGAGGCTCGGTCGGTTGAGGCCCGTCGCGCCGGTCAGGTCGTCGATGGACGTGCCCTCGAAGCCGCCTTTCCAGAAGGCGTCCTGAACCTGCTGCAGCACTTCGTGCGCATCGAAACTGCGAGGGCGCCCGCGGCGGGGTGTGGGGATAGTCTCGGCCATGGGGCATTTTCTCCATGCGTTACGATATTGGCCTCACCAATATTGTAACGATGGGTATGAAAATGCCCGGTTTCAAGACCGGGCCAAGTCGTTTTCAGGGCCGATTTCCGGAAACGCCGGCCCTCAGGCGGCCATCACCTTGTCGACTTCCTCGACGATTTCGCGGAGGTGGAACGGCTTCGACAGCACTTTTGCCCCCGCCGGCGTTGGCGAGCCGGACGACAGTGCCACAGCGGCAAAACCTGTGATGAAGACGATCTTCATGGCCGGGTCGAGCTCCGCGCCGCGGCGGGCGAGTTCAATGCCATCGAGGCCCGGCATCACAATGTCGGTCAGCAAAAGGTCGAAGACTTCACGCTCCAGCGCGGCCAGCGCCGTTTCGCCGTCCGCATAGTCCTGCACCTCATGGCTGGCACGGCGCAGCGCCGCGGCCAGGAAGGCGCGCATGGAATCATCATCTTCAGCCAACAGGATCTTGGTCACCCGGGGCCCCCTTCGTCCGTCCTACAAGCCTAAGCATAAACAGTGATCCGGGTAAATCATGGGTGAATTTTGCGAAATTTGGCCTGTCTTTTTTACCTTGCCGCTGCCCAAGACGCCGTGAGGGGCTTGACCTTGCCACGAACAGGCAAACGATAGGTGCGATGCGCCCGACCCCGCCCCTTTCCCCTTTACCGGTCAGGACCGGCCCGTTTGGGGCGGAGAGTTTCGAGCCGCCCTACACGCTGACCCGGCCGGCCGGACCGCAGGCGCCTTTCCTGTTCGCCTCCCCGCATTCCGGCTCTCTATATCCTGAAAGCATGCTGGAAGTGCTGAGGGTTCCGGTGATGGATCTGCGCCGCACCGAAGATGCCTTCATCGAAGAATTGTTCGGGTCTGCGCCGGATGCAGGGGCGAGCCTGCTGGCTGCGCGGTACGGCCGCTCGGTCGCCGACCTCAATCGCGACCCGCGGGAGCTCGACGCCTCCATGTTCGACGGCCCGCCGCCGCGCGCCTGCGGGATGCCGACGGCCCGGGTCGAGGCCGGCCTTGGCTGCCT
>NZ_AWFE01000069.1:0-52816 GCF_003263315.1 Hyphomonas sp. GM-8P | reverse complement strand
CCTCCGCCGCCTCCGCCTCCGCCGCCTCCGCCGCCTCCAACCGAGGCTTCGACCGGTCCGGAAGTGGTTTGCTCGGATCTCGGCCAGAGCTTCGTGGTGTATTTCGAGTGGGATCGCGCTGATCTGACGAGTCAGGCCTCTGCCGTGATCGATCAGGCTGTGGCGAACATTCAGTCTGAAGCAAGCTGTGCGACCAGCTCGGTTAGCATCGCCGGTCACACCGATACGTCGGGTGCCAGCGCTTACAACCAGCGTCTGTCTCAGCGCCGCGCTGATGTCGTTGGTCAGGCTTTGATCGCCCGTGGCATCGATGCTTCGCTCATCACTGAAGAAGCCAAAGGCGAAACCGAACTGGCAAAAGCAACCCGCGACGGTGTTCGCGAGCCGCTGAACCGCCGCTCGGAAGTCGTGATCACCGTTCAGTAAGACGGCTTACGCAAGAAATTGAGAATGGCCCGGCATTGCGTCGGGCCATTTTTGTTTTGGCCTCCAGCACGGGGCCTTGCCGGAAATCGTTTCCTGTGAAACCAAGAGCCATGATTGATCTGAGCACTTTGAGCCACGATGATGAGGCGGCGCGAGAACGCCTCAAATCGCGCGCTTCCGACATGATTTCCCAGACACAAGGCTGGGCATCCATCAACACAGGCAGCTGGAACGTCGACGGCTTGCGGAAGCTGGCGCCTATTCTGGCGGATGCTTTTGCAGAACTTGATGCAGAGGTTCGCCTTGAAGCAGGTGACCCGTTCGAGTCGGTGAATGATGCAGGGGAGACCGAGACGACAGAAACCTCTTCGGTCATACGTGTCTCCGCCCGGCCAGATGCGCCCGTTCAGGTGATCATGTCAGGGCATTATGACACCGTCTTCCCGCCGGGAACGTTTGAGACGATCCGTGATCTTGGTGACGGACGTCTGAATGGCCCTGGACTGGCGGACATGAAGGGCGGTCTCTGCGTGATGCGGGAAGCGCTCCTTGCTTTCGAGGCCGGTTCGCTGAAAGACCGGCTTGGATACCAGATCGTCATCACACCGGACGAAGAGATCGGAAATTTTGCCAGTGCCCGCGCGTTGACCGAAGCCGCTCGTTCGGGGGCGCATATCGGGATGACCTACGAACCGTGCATGGACACAGGTGCCATGTCTGGCGGACGAAAAGGGTCTGCCGTGTTCGACATCGTCTTGCATGGTCGGGCTGCCCATGCCGGCCGGGCGAAGGACGAAGGCCGTAGTGCAATCGAAGCAGCCGCCGAACTCGTCGTCGGGCTCGAGATGTTAAACGGTCAGCGAGACGGCGTAACCCTGAATGTCGGCTCCATTGATGGAGGAGGTCCGGTAAACATCGTACCCGATCTTGCGATTGTGCGTTTTGGCGCGCGTGCTCCTGATGCAGATGCAGCGGCTTGGGCAACCGAGGAAGTACAACGCCTGTTCGCTAGGGCAACAGCGCGGAATGGAATTCATGGTCATTTGCATGGCGGATTCTACCGGCCGCCCAAGCCTCGCAATGCTGCGCAGCAGGCCCTTTTCGATGCCGTTCGGGCGACCGGGCAGGCGATCGGTCTGGACCTCGTATTCGAAGACACCGGCGGCGTGTGCGAAGGTAACAATATCTTCGCAGCGGGGGTGCCGAACGTAGACACATTGGGTGTCATGGGCGGACGCATTCACTCCAATGAAGAATATGTGCTTACGAGCAGTTTTTCGGAGCGAGCGATCTTGTCGGCGCTCCTTCTGAACAGGCTCGCGGATGGCAGATTGGATGGCGCGGGAATCAAAGCGCTGATGGATAACTGATCATGGCAGTAAACTATGTGATGCGGCCCTCGCGGCTGGGTGATTTGCAGTCGCTTATTGAACTGGCCGAACTGTCCGGACCCGGATTTACCAGTCTTCCGGTCGATGTACAGATTTTGCGGGAACGTCTGCAAAAGTCCGACGATGCATTCCTTGGGCGCCTCCATCGGATAGAGTACGGCAAGTATCTCTTGATGATGGAAGACGCAGAGACAGGTGAAGTGGTGGGTTGCTCCGCAGTGAAGGCGGGGACTGGTATTGACCAGCCGTTTTTTAATTATCGCGTGATTACACTGGCGCAGGCCAGCCAGGCGGCGGGAAACCTCCGCTTTGATATGGATGCGCTGGTCCTGACCAATGAATATGTGGGGTATACGGAGGTCGGAACCCTGTTCCTGAAACCAGAGCACCGCGGTGGCGGGGCGGGGCGTCTAGCTGCGCAGTCACGTTATCTGCTTATGGCGGCTGCCCCGGATCGTTTTGGTGACAGAGTGCTCGCGGAGCTGCGGGGCGTCGTCGATAATGAAGGTCGGTCGCCATTCTGGGAGTGTCTGGGACGGCATTTCTTCCGTATGGACTTCACCGAAGCGGATCGGCTGTCCGCCACGACAGATAACCAATTTATCCTGGATTTGATGCCCAAGTATCCGATCTATGTCGATCTGTTGCCACCAGAAGCGCGCGAGGTGATCGGCAGATGCCATTCCGATGGTGTCGGTGCCTACAAGCTGTTGCAATGGGAAGGTTTCGAGTTCGACCGAACGGTGGACATATTTGACGGGGGGCCGCTTGTGACGGCACAACGCCGGCACATACGGACAATTCAGGAAAGCTGCCGTATACGTTTTGAAGCCGGTGACGTCGATGCTGATCCTGCTGCGGCGCAGGGGCTGGCATCAAGTGACACGCTACCGGAATTCCGGGCGAGCCTTGCCAAGAGCATTCTGAAAGACCCGGATACTGCAGTGGTCAGCCCTGATACCCTTGAGATCCTCAAACTGAAGCCAGGCGCTGAAGGGCGCATCTGGCAACGGAGCAAGTCGTAATGAATGGTGCTTATATCGACGGTCGCTGGCGTGCCGGAAAGGCTGCGCATTTCCAAAACCACTGTCCTGCGACTGGGGAAGTCGTCTGGGAAGGGCACGGCGCCGATGAATCTGAAGTTCATGAGGCGGTCAGTTCGGCTCGTAAGGCTTTTCGGCATTGGAGCCGGCTGCCTCAGTCTGACCGAACGGCCATCCTGGAGCGTTATGCAGATGAGATCGCCAAGCGCGCCGATGCGATCGCTGAAACTGTTAGCCGCGATATGGGCAAGGCTCTGTGGGAGTCTATCTCTGAAGCCGCGACCATGAAAGCTAAAGTGGCTGTTTCAATCGCAGCGCAGGTGGAGCGTGCCGGAACGAAATTTTCTGAGGCCGCCTTTGGGTCATCTCACCTGACACACAGACCACACGGCGTCATGGCCGTGTTTGGTCCATTTAATTTTCCCGGCCACTTGCCAAATGGACACATTGTGCCGGCGCTTCTTGCGGGCAATACGTGCGTGTTCAAGCCTTCTGAGCTGGCGCCTGGTGTGGCATTCCATATGGCTGAGGCATTTGCCGCCGCTGGACTTCCAGAAGGGTGTCTCAACATTGTTCACGGCGGACGTGACACCGGCGGCGCGCTGCTGAACCAAGATATAAATGGTCTGCTGTTTACCGGCTCTGCGGCAACGGGGGTATTTTTCCACAAACACTTTGCGGGCCGTCCCGAAGTTATTCTCGCGCTCGAAATGGGCGGCAACAATCCGCTGATTATCTGGGATCCGGCGGATGTCGACGCCGCCGCCGACATCGCGGCTCAATCAGCATTCCTGACAAGCGGACAGCGTTGTTCCTGCGCGCGCCGGGTGATCCTCCCTGAAGGAAAATGGGGAGATCAGGTTACCGATGCGATCGTTGCGCGCGCGGAAGGTTTGAAGATAGGTGCCTGGAACGAAGAAGGCGTGTTCATGGGACCGCTGGTTTCTGAAAGAGCGGCCACGAATGCTGCGGTATTCCAGGACATGCTGCTCGCCCGCGGCGGACGGACACTGAAAGCGCTCGATCGGCTGGAGAGGGGCGGCGGCTTTGTCTCCGCAGGTGTCATCGATGTAACCGACGCCACAGACGTCCCGGATGAGGAGTTGTTCGGGCCCGTCATGCAGATCATTCGCGTCTCGGATTTTGATCAGGCGATTGAGCGCGCCAATGACACCCGCTACGGGCTTTCAGGTGGGCTTGTAAGTGATGATGATACTTTGTGGGTCAGGGCGCACCATGACATGCGTGCCGGCATCCTGAATCGCAACAGGCCGACTGCGGGCGCCAGCGGCGCCATGCCATTTGGTGGCCCGGGTCTTTCCGGAAATTTCCGTCCGGGTGCGTATTATGCGGCAGATTATTGTGCATGGCCGCAGGCGAGCCAGGTATCTGACAAGGCAGAGCGAATGACTGCCCAGGGATTCCCAAAGTGAGCGCACGGGAAGTCAATTTCGACGGCCTGATCGGGCCGAGCCACAATTATGGTGGTTTGTCCGACGGTAATCTTGCGAGTTCCCGAAACGCCGGCGATGTTTCAAATCCGCGCGAGGCAGCGCTGCAGGGACTGGAAAAGATGCGGACGCTGGTCAGGGCAGGGCTCACTCAGGGTGTCCTGCCGCCACTTCCGCGCCCAAACTTTGATCTTCTTGTCTCAGCGGGCTTTCACGGCACAGACCAGCAGATAATCGACCAGGCCGCCAAACGGGCGCCTCGATTGCTGAAAGTGGCTTATTCCGCCAGCAGCATGTGGACGGCCAATGCCGCAACGGTGTCGCCATCGGCGGATACACAGGATGGACGCCTTCATCTGACGGCAGCAAATCTCTCCACGATGTTGCACAGGTCTCTGGAGCATCCGGACACGACGGCATCGCTGCAGGCGATTTTCGGTGATGATAAGCATTTTTCGGTTCATGCCGCTCTTCCGATGCATCCGGACTTTGCGGATGAAGGCGCGGCGAACCATGTCCGTCTGTGTGCGTCGCATGGCGCACCGGGTGTGGAACTGTTCGTCTATGGCCGTGAGCCGGGCGAAGACCGGGCCGGGTTTCCGGCCCGGCAGACCAGACTATCCGCTGAGAGCATTGCACGTGCTCACGGATTGAAACCAGATCGCGCAGTTATCGTTCGCCAATCACCAGAGGCCATCAATGCGGGAGCCTTCCATAACGACGTGGTGTGTGTGGGGGCCGCCGACACCTTGTTTTTCCATGAGGCAGCGTTCGAAAATACTGAAGCAACGCTGGCAGAGCTTCGATCTGCTGCAACCGGTTTGTTTGACTTGAAACCGGTGATGGTTCCGGACAGCGAAGTCTCGTTGGAAGATGCCATCCGCTCTTATCTGTTCAATTCTCAGCTCCTGGTTATGCCTGGTGAATCCCGGCTGGTGCTGGTTGCGCCAACTGAGGTGCAGGAAGCCGATTCAACTCGGGCCTATTGCGAGCGTTTGGTTGCCGGCAACGGTCCGATCGGCCGGGTTCAGTATGTAGATGTGCGCCAATCCATGCGAAATGGCGGCGGGCCCGCTTGCCTGCGTTTGCGAGTCGTCATGACAGACGCTGAATTAGCGGCCTGTCACCAGGGAGCATTGCTGACCGAGGAACGGATCGACGCCTTGCAGGCAGTGGTGCGTACGGCTTATCGCGACCGGCTTGCTCCAGAGGATCTCGCAGATTCGTCATTTGCCGACGAGTGCCGAATTGCGCGAGAGGCGTTGCTCGACGTACTCGAATTGGAGGAACTGGCATGATCCGTCTCTACGATTATTGGCGATCGTCTGCTGCATACCGTGTTCGCATCGCATTGAACCTCAAAGGCATTTCTTATGAGCAGGTTCCGGTGAATATAGCTCCAGGATCAGATGAACAGAAATCAGCCGAGTATAAGTCCGTGAATCCGCAGATGCGCGTTCCGACGCTCGACGTGGACGGACAGCGGGCAGGACAGTCGCTTGCCATCTTGGAGTGGCTGGAAGAAGCTTACCCTAAGCCATCAATTCTTCCACACGATTCATGGGACCGCCTCCAGGCACGCTCATTCGCCAATACGATTGCGTGCGATATACACCCGCTGAACAATCTCGCGGTTCTTTCCACTCTGCGTCACGAATTCGGCGCTGACGATGCGTCTGTCACGCGGTGGTACCATGACTGGATCCGTCGTGGGTTCAAGGCCTTGGAAGCCTTTGCAGCCGGGCGAAGCGGTAGCCGCTTTCTTTTCGGAGATGCCCCTACGATGGCAGAGATCGCATTGGTTCCCCAGATCGCCAATGCCCGCCGGTTCGATATGGACCTGTCCGCGTTTCCCGGGCTGTTGGCGCTGGACAAGTCGTGCCTGGAACTGGACGCTTTCAAAAAAGCTTCGCCGGACGCAAACAAGCCGGCCTAGTCGCGGTTCTTTCTCTCGCGGCGCTCATCCGTGTCGCCTGGCCGGCGGATATCAACGATCTCAACTTCCTCGAGATCACCCAACGGTTCAGCCATGGGCGATGCGTTTGCATTCAGCCATTCACCGAACGCTGCAGCGGATTCTGTTACGGAAGAGTCCGGAGCGAGCACGGCAAAACCACCTTTACGGACGGTGGTGATATCCTTCACGCACGCGGCGCTCTCAGTCAGGTGAGAAGGGCAGTAAGTCTCTACTGACGTTTCTGGATTGTCGGTCAGCGAGAGCGTTTCGGGTTTCTTTCCGATCCGGTAGAAGCCCCCAAAGCGTTCCATCAATTCAGGCTCAAGTTCCAACTCGGCCAACAATGCGTCGGGGAGCGCCGTATCCGATGCGATGACCAGCGCGCGTCCGTGATTGTGTTTCCTGAGATAGATCAGAAACGCGCGGGCCAGATCGTCTCCTTTCGCGTCTGCGCGATACAGGGGGGCATAAACAGGCCCAATCGCCGAAAGTCCGTCTTCCAGCATGCGGCCCTGAAGGCGGGCGTTTTGTTCTTTCTTGTCGAGTTGCTTGCCGGTGCGGCCCTTCAATTCAGATGCGCTGTCGACAAGGAAGACATCCGTCGCCCAGCCATCCTGCCAAACAGCCGGAGGGGTTTCCTTCGGGACCACAGACCAACTGGCATAGTCGGTGTAGCTGAGCGGGCTCACTTCAATGAAGGGAGGGGGAGATATCACCGTGCGCCAAAGCCAGGTCCCCAAACCAATCGCGATGAGGGCGGATGCGATCCAGAGAACAGGTTTCTTCATTGAGGCGTGTCCGGTTGCGGTTGTGGCTCAGCCACGTGATTGCAACGCGAGAGCCAGCCCAGAATAACGAGGTTGGTCGACAGACAACTGCGCAATTGTGGTGGTTTTTAGATGGTCCAACAGGCCATCTGTAGAAAGGTCCATGTTCCCCGACCGGATGCGCTTGCACAGCTCACGATTAAGCGCATCGAGAGGGGTATCCGCGTCTGCACCCAAAAGCGCAATCAGTCGGTCTTTTTCGTCCGCCTCGGCGCCAGGCCGCTGTTCCAGTTCTCGAAGTATGGTCGCCAGCACGTTTGATGCGACACGGGCATGAAAAGCAGCGTGGCCCGTCAGTTGAGGGGATGCAGTGTCATCGATAAAGCGTTTCACCGCTTCGACGAGTTCGGCCGTAGAGGGGGCGTCATGCATGGTTGCGCACTCCTTCCAGCAGGTTCACTAGATCGATCTCGGTTTCTGAAACGCGGCGCCCGATGGCTGCACGTTCCACGCTTGGATCCGCTCCGGAGCGGAAGGCTTCATACATCGTCATGCACATGATGCCCCATTTCAGGCTGCCCATCATCTCCCACCAATCGATGTCGCGTGGGGTCATTTGCGGGCCACCGGCCGCCGCGTAAGCCTCCAGAAGGTCAGTCAGGTCACCAAATCCGCCGACGCGTTTGTCGGCATGTCCAAAACGCCAGGAATTGACGCACAGCCAGGCGATATCTTCGCGTGGGTCTCCGATATGGGCGAGTTCCCAGTCGAGCACAGATGCCAGACCCTTTTCAGAGACCATCAGGTTCCCAAGACGAAAGTCTCCGTGCACCAGAACGACAGGCAGGGCCGTGGGCGCGTTTTCTTTCAGCCAGGAAATGGCGAGTTCGAAAACAGGGCGGGGAAGATCGTAAGCCCGATAGATGGATTCGTATTTCTCAAGCTGGGTTATGCCATCGCTTACCGGCAGTTCTGGTAAGTTTTCCAGCGGAATGGAGTGAATTCCTGCGAGAGCCTGGCCGCACTGCCGCGCCAAAATCTTGCGAGCGTACGAGTATTCCTCGTCACGCAATATTTTTCGACCAAGCGTTTCGCCACTTATGCGATCCATCACGAAGGCTTGGCCCAGCTGCGGATCGTCTTCGAACACGCCGAGAACCGGTGGCACCGGCACACCCGCCTTGGCCGCATGAGTTAAAAGGGTTGCCTCCATGGCGAGGCCGATCGCTTGTGAAGAGCGGGCCGCTTCGACGCCTCCAGGCGCACGCCGGAGAATCATAGGCATTTCATGCCCGTTTTCCGACACCTGAAAAGCCCAGGTTTCCTGGCTTGCACCGCCGGATAGCCGCTTTAGACCGCCTACTTTACTGCCTGTGCCGTATTTTGCTTCGGCCCAGCCCTCTAGCGCGGTTGAGATCTGTTCGTTACTTCCCATCTTCGCCACAATTGCAGGGAAGAAAGGTCGCGCCAAGCTCTTCCCTTGCGAGAGCATGACGCGCGGTCCGGAAGGAGTTTCAATCGATGGCCAAGAAGCCAAAAAAGGACATGGGCATTCTGGAGGTAGAAAAACTGCCTCGTGTCAGTGCCTGGGCCTGGCTGCGTGCGCGCTTCTTCGCCGGCATGGTCATCGCGCTTCCGATAGTCGTGACGTTCGCGATCCTGCAGTTTTTCATAAATTACATCGATCAGCGCGTGGTTCCGATCTTGCCGGAATCCCTGAGGCCGGAAACCTATCTGAATTATGCCGTGCCGGGCTTCGGTGTCATCGTGCTGGTCCTATTCCTCACGATTCTCGGTGCCATTACGACCAATCTTCTGGGGCGATCGGTTGTCGTCATTACGGATCGGGTGCTGAGCCAGATTCCGATTGTGAGAACGGTCTATTCTTCGTTCAAACAGCTCGTCGACGTTTTCGCGAATAATCCCACGGAACAGTTTCGCGAATGTGTGCTGATCCAGTTTCCCCGCGCGGACAGCTGGTGCCTGGGCTTCGTTGCAGCACCGGCGCGCGGAGAAGTCAGGTCGCACCTCAGCGAAGAGTATATTGGGGTTTTCGTGCCTACGACACCGAACCCGACATCGGGTTTCATCATGTTCGTGAAGGCAGAGAATACCATCAAGCTGCACATGAGCGTGGAAGAAGGCGCCCGCATGATCCTGTCGGCCGGCCTTGTTGTGCCGGAACACCCGGATGTGAAAGCCGCTATCGAAGCGGCAAACAGCCAGTCCTCTAAGAAAGAGACCGAGGCACCATCAACTCCCTCGCAAGACGCAGAGCCCGGCCCCGAACCGACTCAAGATCAGGATCCGAATTGACGAGGGCTTCGGCATCCTTCGCCGCGATGGCGAGCAATGGTGCGTCCTTCGACAAGTCGATCACGCGGTAATCTGTCGCGCCAGCTTGGCGAAGGCCAAGAATGTCGCCCGGACCGCGCAGCTTGAAATCTGCTTCTGCGATTTCGAAGCCGTCATCAGTGCGCCGCAGCGTCTCGATTCTTTCCCGCGCCAATTCGCCAAGCGGCGGGCGGTAAAGTAGCAGGCAATAGGAAGGCTTGTCGCCGCGCCCAACACGGCCTCTCAGTTGGTGCAGCTGGGCAAGACCAAATCCTTCGGCGCGCTCGATAACCATAATGGTCGCCTCCGGGACGTCGACGCCGACCTCAATCACCGTCGTCGCGACGAGCACCCGAGTGGCGCCGGTCCGGAAGTCCTCGAGGGCTGAGTCTTTTTCTGCGGCCTTAAGGCGCCCATGGACCAAACCGACCGGGACCTTCAGTTGTTTTGACAGCATCGCGTGGCGACCGACGGCTGTGGAATCATCGTCATCAACATCGACTTTCGGACAGACCCAAAACACCCGTTCGCCGCGGCTGATAGCACGTCCGACCGCGTCGACGACTTCATCCAACCGCGTATCAGGGATGGCACGCGTTTCGACCGGTTTTCGCCCTGCGGGCTTCTCGTCGAGGATCGAAACGTCCAGGTCTCCATTGACGGCCTGTGCCAGGGTTCGTGGAATAGGCGTCGCGCTCATGACCAGCATGTGGGGACTTTCGGCCTTGCCGGCGAGCTTCATCCGGTCGGCAACGCCGAAACGGTGCTGCTCGTCGACGATGACCAGACCGAGATTCCGGAATCGAACCGTCTCCTGGAAAAGCGCGTGCGTGCCGGCAATGATCTGGATTGATCCATCCGCAAGTCCCATCAGTGTGGCTTCGCGAACGGATCCCTTGTCTCGTCCGGACAGTGCGGCAACGGTGTATCCCAGTGGAGACAAAAGACGGGACAGGGTTTCGTATTGCTGGCGCGCGAGAACTTCCGTCGGTGCCATGAAGGCGGACTGGAAGCCGCCAGCTGCAGCCTGTACCGCTGCCATGGCACCAACCAGCGTTTTCCCGGCGCCGACATCGCCTTGCAGCATCCGCCGCATAGGTGATGTGCCCGCCATGTCTTCTGCGATTTGTTCGGACGCCTGCATCTGTGCGCCTGTTGGCACGAAGGGCAGGGATCGTATCAGCTCGGCAATTCGCTCATCCGCGTGGGGAATGGATGGCGCTGAGCGCCGCTTGCGCGCCATGCGCGCCAGGGCAAAGGCACTCTCCCGTGCCAGGGCCTCGTCGTAGGCAAGACGCTCACGTGCGAGCGCAAATTTCTCTTCGTCATAGGTTTCAGGCGTGTGCAGCCATTGCAGCGCTTCTTTGAACTCGGGCCAGCGCTTGGCTTCGACCAGCCCCATATCGGCCCATTCCGGTAGATCGTCCGGCACCCGCTCGAGCGCCTGTTCCGCGAAACCATGCACACGTTTGTTCGTCAGGCCGGCCGTAAGCCTGTAGATCGGTTCTACGGCGGGCGGTAAAGGTCCACGAGAAGGATCAACGATATAGTCAGGATGGGTCATCTGGCGTTCGCCGCGATAGTCCTCAATCCGTCCGGAGACGATCCGCTCCTTGCCCATCGGGAACTGGCCTTGCAGCCAGCGGCCATCTGCCCGAAAGAAAGCGAGGGTTAGAAAGCCGGTGCCATCGTAAAGCTGCACGCGGTGAGGCGACTTGTCGTTGTAGGGCGGGTGATAAGCGTGAACTTCGCCCTTTACTGTCGCGACCTCACCGAATTCTGTTTCATCAATCGTGGCGCGGACCCGCCGGTCCACCCACCGCTCAGGCAGGTGAAGCAGCAGGTCCCAGACATGCTCGCCGTCCACCAGTCGCTCCAGCGCTGGTTTCAGTTTCGGCCCGACGCCCGAGAGGCAATCCAGAGGCTCGAACAGGGGAAAGAGTCGCTCGTCTCGCATTCCGGCGAACCTATGCTGCGCCCTTCGATGGCACAACGTCGCTTTGACCTGGGCGGGAAAGGCCTTATGTCTTTCACCAGACCAAGGAGCCGACCATGGATGCCCGCCGCCGCAAGCTGAAATTCCGCGCCTGGCGCCGGGGATTCCGGGAAATGGACCTCCTGATGGGCAGCTTCGCGGATCAACACCTTGATACCTATGATGAAACAGAACTCGATCAGTTCGAGGCGCTGCTGAACCTGCCCGATTGGGAAGTTTATGCCTGGCTGGTGGGCCAAGCCGATGTTTCCGACGATCAGCGCAGCCCGGTTCTGGACCAATTGATCGCATTCAAGTACGCCGCGCAGGCCGGTTGAGCAGACGCTTCGGCGACCGGGCTCACGGCCTAATTGCGTCTGAAGGTCTGGCATGACACCTGTCGAACTCCTGAAATCCCTGAGTGGTCCGGCTGCACTGGGCGGCGCCCCATTTGGCGCGGACCTGATGGCCTTTATCCCGGCGCTGCAGGCGCGAGGCGGAATAGGGGTTTATGTCGCCCGGGACGATAAAACTGCGGCCACCGCCCGGCGGTTGGCCGAATTCATTGCGCCGCGCCTCGATCAGGTGGATCTGCCCGGCTGGGACACGCTGCCCTACGACCGGGTCAGCCCAACAGCGAGCGTCGCTGCGCGCCGGTGCGCGGCACTCGCTCGGCTGTCGCGCTATGAGGCCGAGCAAGGACCTCTGCTTGTGGTGACGACGGCGACGTCGATCGTTCAGCGCGTGCCACCGCTTGAAACGATGCGGCGGTCGTCCTTCTCGATGATAGCAGGACAATCGGTCAGCCAGAAAGAGCTGAACGAATATCTCCTCGTGAACGGTTATGTCCGTGCCAGCACAGTACGGGAGCAGGGCGAATATGCGATCCGCGGCGGGATCATCGATATCTTTCCGCCCACAGCTGGCGAACCACTGCGCCTCGACTTCTTCGGCGACACGCTTGAGACGATCCGCACATTCGATACGGAATCCCAGCGGTCCACGGGCGATACGCGGTCGGTGGCATTTGCGCCGGTCAGTGAGATCCTGTTTGACGACGATGTGCTGAGCCGCTTCCGGGAGAAATACCTCGACGTGTTCGGACCGCCCTCCGGTGATCCGATGTATGAGGCGGCCCGAGCGTCAATCCGCCGGCAGGGGGTAGAGGCGTGGTTGCCGCTGTTCCACAAGTCGCTGGATACCCTGTTCGACTATATCGGCGCAGACGCACTGATCGGCTTTGGGCATCTTTCTGGCGAGGCGGCTGCCGAACGCCTGGCGCAAGCGACGGATTACTATCAGGCAAGACTCGAAGCTGGTGGCGGTGATGCCAGTGCAGCGAAAGTGCTGGCGCCTGAGCAGCTTTATCTCGACCCGGCGGAACTAGAGCAAGGCCTCAGCGCCCGCGCGGTTGCGCGCTTCAATCCTGCCGAACCTGCACCCGGTCACTACGACATGGAAGTGCGCCGGGGGCGGGACTTCGCGCCTGAACGAATGATGAGCCAGGAGAACATTTTCGAAGCTACGATTGCGCACACGAAGGACCTACAGAAATCCGGGCGTCACGTTGTGTTCGCCGCCTGGTCGACCGGTTCTGCAGATCGCCTGATCAATGTGCTCGCTGACCATGGTCTTGAAGACCTTGTCCAGGTGCATTCGCTGGAGGCGGCCCGGAAAGCGGAGACCTCCGTTGTCGAGATTCCATTGGAGACGGGATTCGTCACCAGTGATCTGGCTATTATTTCCGAAGCGGACATTCTGGGCGACCGCCTGGCCGCACCGCGCCGCAAGCGGAAGACAGCCAACTTCATCACAGATGCGGCCACTCTGAATGCTGGTGATCTCGTCGTTCACGTCGATCACGGGGTGGGGCGGTATGTTGGCCTGAAGACGCTGGAAGTCACAGGTGCACCGCACGACTGTCTCCAGCTGGAGTATGCGGGTGGAGACACGATCTTCCTGCCGGTCGAAAACATCGACCTGATTTCGCGTTACGGGTCCGAGGAGGCTGAAAGCCAACTTGACAGGCTCGGTGGTGCAGGGTGGCAGAACCGCAAGGCCAAAGCCAAGAAACGTATTCTGGAGATGGCAGCAGAGCTGATGGCGATCGCTGCAGCAAGGGAGCTCAAGCGTGCCGATGCGGTGAATGCCGGGCAGGGCATCTATGAGGAGTTTGCCGCACGCTTCCCATACGAGGAAACAGACGATCAGTTGAATGCCATCGAAGACGTTCTCGGAGACCTGGGTTCAGGCCGGCCGATGGATCGTCTGGTCTGCGGCGATGTCGGTTTCGGCAAGACTGAAGTTGCTCTGCGCGCCGCCTTCGTCGCGGCGATGAGCGGCAAGCAGGTGGCGGTTATCGCACCGACGACCTTGCTGGCGCGCCAGCACTTCAAGACATTCGAGGAGCGATTTGCCGGTTGGCCTCTCAAAGTCCGCCACCTGTCACGCCTTGTCGGTTCGAAAGAAGCTTCGGAAACCCGGGCGGGACTTACCGACGGCAACGTGGATGTGGTTGTCGGAACCCACGCGCTGCTCGCCAAGGGCATTGAGTTCAAGCGCCTCGGCCTGTTGATCGTGGACGAAGAGCAGCGCTTCGGTGTGAAGCACAAGGAACGCCTGAAGGAACTGAAGGCGGATGTTCACGTGTTGACGCTGTCGGCGACGCCCATCCCACGGACGCTGCAGATGGCGCTCACGGGTATCCGTGATCTCTCAATCATCGCAACACCGCCTGTCGACCGCCTATCGGTGCGGACCTACATCACTGAGGAAGACACGGTCACACTTCGCGAAGCACTCTTGCGAGAAAAATATCGCGGTGGTCAGGCCTTCTTTGTGGCGCCGCGCATCCAGGATCTCGACAAGCTGGAACGGTTCCTGTCTGAGAACGTACCCGAGGTGTCATTCATCGTCGCGCACGGCCAGATGGGCGCAGGTGAACTGGAAGACATCATGACGGCCTTCTATGAAGGCAAGTACGACGTCCTTCTGTCGACGACGATCGTTGAAAGCGGCCTAGATATTCCGCGTGCGAACACCTTGATTATTCACCGCGCCGACATGTTCGGCTTAGCCCAACTCTATCAGTTGCGCGGCCGCGTCGGCCGGTCGAAGCTTCGCGCCTATGCTTATTTCACCACGCCACGGGACAAGGTCATCACCGAGACGGCAGAACGCCGCCTGCGTGTGCTTCAGTCGCTCGACAGTCTTGGGGCAGGTTTCCAGTTGGCGAGCCACGACCTCGACATGCGCGGCTCGGGTAACCTGCTGGGAGACCAGCAGTCCGGACATGTGCGTGAGGTTGGCGTCGAGCTCTACCAGTCCATGCTGGAAGACGCGGTAAACGCGTTGAAGGCTGGTGCACAGGGTGATGATGACGTGGCCGACGACTGGTCACCACAGATCAATATGGGTGTCGCGGTTCTGATCCCGGAAGAATATGTCGAAGACCTGTCGATCCGTCTGTCGCTTTATCGGCGCCTGTCAGAGATCTCGACGAGCCAGGAACGGGAAGGCTTTGCCGCGGAACTGATCGACCGGTTTGGCCCGTTGCCCGAGGCAACAAAGCAGCTTCTTGAAGTGACCGCGATCAAGGTTCAGTGCAAATCGCTCGGCATCGAAAAGCTCGATGCAGGGGACAAGGGCGCTGTGTTTGCCTTCCGGCAGGATACTGTGCTGGATCCGGCACGCCTGATGGAAATTGTTCGCTCCCGTCCGAATGTCTTGCGCCTTCGGCCGGATTCGAAGCTGGTACACTCATTTACGGGCGGCGATGCAGCCACACGGCTCGGCCGGGTCCGGGCTTTCCTCAAGGAACTGGAAGCAGTCGCGGGCCTGGTTGGCGCCTAGGCGGCGTATTCACGTGTGTACGGACCGGACAGTCCCTCGGCCAGGAGTGTGCCTGCCGTATGGTAGGACCGCTTCTCAACGACTCGCCAGCTCAGCCGCAGGCCTTCAAGCGCAGAGTTGCGCGCGAAGGCCTTCATGAGTCGCTCTGCTAGCCGCACGGCGCCCCGATAGGGAGTCAGAGGCGCGGACACGATGACCGTTCCGTTGCCAAAGTGGGCAATGCAGTCTGTGTCTCTCACGCATGTGCGGGTCACGCGGGCTAATTCTGGAAGCAAGGGGGTGAATTCCTCATCCAGTTTGATCGTCAGGACACAGAGTGGTTCGCCTCTTTCAGAAGAAAGGGAAATCTGGCGCTCAAGGTGTGACTTAATGAAGTTCCGGTGGAAGAGGCCGGTATCCGGATCAACGGACGGAGTTGCTTGCAATTGTGCCGGCAACACAGGTGCGCTTGCCGCGTGATGGCTGATGGCGCGAGAAATTCTTCCGGCAAGCGCCTCGGCATCACCAGACTGTTCGACGAGATCGGTGCTGACCATCAATGCGGCGAGGTGGGCTTCCGTCAGATCCGCGCCCGGTTGGGTAAGGACGAACAGGGGGGTGCCGGTCAGGGACGCTTCCGCGCGGCTCCAGTCGACATGATTGGCGGCATCGCCGCCGCCGGGGGTGAGGTCGGCCAGAAGGGCCGCGAAGCGTCCGGATTTCAGGTAGTCGGCAGCGGTCCGAAGGGTAAGGGCCGCAGTGACTGGAATATCATGCGCCTTGAGCGCAGCTCGCAATGAGAAGAAGCCAACGCCGCCATCTCCGAGATACAGAACCTCCGGGCGCCGTTCGGGGGGCGGGCTGATTTCGGCGGCACCGAATTTCTCTGCGGTCTCCATGCGGATCCGGAATTCGGCCGTACGAGCCTGCCGCCGGACCAGCGAGGCGAGCCGGTGGCGCAACATGTCCAGGTCGCTGTCCCGGCTGACGATCAGAGCATCGACACCATCGGCAACCTGTGAGTCAGGTGTGAGCAGAACCAGCGGTCGCCGCTCTGCGCCGTCGCTCAGCCGGATGTCGCGTTCACGCAAGCCGACCGGCAGGCTTTCCAGATCTATGAGAAGGGGCTCAGTCGCGTCGAAATCAATCGGATCGCTGGCCGGGTAGGCGCGCATCCCGTGAGACCGGAGTCTGGTCAGAATCATCTCCAGCCGCGGGCCCGCGGCGGCGACCTCTATGGGAGGGTCGAGGAAAGACAGATCAATCATACGCTACTCTGAAACCGTCGCGACAGGCGACGTCGGGGTACCCCTTCCTTTTGGAGCGCGCCGCCTTAATGATCTGCTAATACCGAGATTACGGCTTAGAAAGGGAGTATGGAGATGGCTCAGGGACCTCTCAGCGGAGTGAAAATCGTAGAGTTTGCAGGAATCGGCCCTGGCCCCTTCTGCGGCATGCTCCTTTCAGACATGGGTGCGGACGTGATTCGAATCGACCGTCCGGGAGATGGCCGGCCGGGACGCGCCGCTGACGTGACGGGCCGCGGCCGCCGTTCGATCGGTCTCAACCTCAAGGATCCGGCAGACATTGAAGTCGCCCTGAAACTGCTCGAGCAGGCCGATGCCCTGATCGAAGGCTACCGTCCGGGTGTTATGGAACGTAATGGGCTGGGACCGGATGTCGTACTCGCCCGCAATCCGAACCTCGTTTATGGTCGCATGACCGGCTGGGGCCAGACCGGCGCGTTGTCTCATTCCGCCGGCCATGACCTGAACTATATCGCCATCACAGGCGCCCTCCATGCCATGGGTGATGGTGACGGCCGTCCGCGTCCGCCGCTGAACCTCGTTGGCGATTACGGCGGCGGTGCCCTCTATCTCGCAATGGGGGTTCTGGCAGGGATCATCAATGTGAAGAATGGCGGCAAAGGCCAGGTCATCGACGTCGCCATGTCGGATGGTGCCGCATCGCTTGCGGCAATGTTCTACGGCATGAAGGCTGCGGGCATCTGGACCGACGACCGCGAAGCCAACATGCTCGATGGCGGTGCGCACTTCTACGATACGTACGAGTGTGCCGATGGCAAGTGGATCTCCCTCGGCTCCATCGAGCCGCAATTCTACGCCATCCTGCGTGAGAAGGCGGGGCTGACCGATCCGGCGTTCGACGCCCAGATGGACAAGTCCAAATGGCCGGAACTCAAGAAGAAGGTCATGGACGTCATCAAGACGAAGACGCGCGACGAATGGTGCGAAATCATGGAAGGCACCGACATCTGTTTCGCGCCGGTTCTCTCCATGTCCGAAGCCCCGAAATACAAGCACAACTCCGATCGCGATACGTTCATTGAACTCGAAGGTGTGGTTCAACCAGCGCCGGCGCCGCGTTTCTCCGAAACGCCCGGCGCAGTGCAACGCCGTCCGGCCGGACTTGGTGAGCACACGGATGAAATCCTGAAGGATTGGGGCGTTTCCCGGGGATGAGTGCACTTCCCGGAACGACAGGCCGGCGCCGCATCTATCTGATGCGGCACGGCTTCGTCGATTATACGTCTGAAGAAGTCCGCCGGACGCGCGACCCGTCCATTGTCAGCCTGACCCCTGAGGGTGAAGAAGAGGCGAAGGCGGCGGGAGCGGCCTTGTCGGAGGTTCATTTTGATCTTGCGATCTGTTCCGGTCTGAAGCGGACGCGCCAGACAGCCGAAATCGTGCTGGCGGAACACCCGGACGCACCCGAACTGGAAGTCGAAGAACGGTTCCAGGAGTTGCGGTCCGGCCAATACATCAATTTCAGCTCCGCAGAGCATCTTGCGGCGACGATGACTTTCCTGTTCGAGCAGGCAGGAGAACCTGACGCAGAATTCCTGCCGGGCGGTGAGAAATTCTCCGACGCGATGGTTCGCATCATGGACGGTCTGACAGATCTGCTGATGCGACCGGGCTGGGCGTCAGCATTGGTCGTGGCACATGAAGTCGTGAACCGGATGGTGCTGGCGTCGGTCATTGGTGCGCCGCTCGGCGCCAGTGCGGGGTTTGAGCAGGACACCGGGTGCGTCAACATCATCGATTTTGATCTCGTTCCGGACGAGTCCGGCAATCGGACAAAGATCGAGCGAGGAATGATCAAGGCGGTCAATCTTACACCCGCGAACTACCTCAAGAACGGTATGAACCTGCGGAGTGTGGAGGCCATTTTCACGCGCGCAGACACCGATTCGTGAACTGGTTGTAATGCCCGTTTGATCACTCGCCTGAAAGGTGAACGGAACACAACAAGTGGGCCGCCATCCTGTTCAGACTCACTTCGCTAGAAATATCGATGTCGGCCGGGAGCCTCGGCTGCTTGCAAAGGCATCAGGTCGACGTCCTTCTTGCTAAACCTTAGCCGCTCCCCCGGGAGCGGCCTTTTTCTGCTGCCGGGTTTCTTGCCACGCTGTCATGAGCCTCTACGGTTCGCGCAGCATTGGAAGGAAAGACTCACATGCGCAAAATGCTCCTGGCTGTGTCAGCCATCGCACTTCTGGGTGCCTGTACCCCGAAAGCCGCTGAAACCGAACCGACCGCGCCCGACGAAGCCGTCGAGGCCGCCACACCGGCAGAGATTCACGAAAGCCTGATGGTGTTCGATTCCCACCTCGACACGCCAGCCAACCTGTCCAAGCCGGATTTCGACATCATGGCGGACAATCCCACTGAGATCGGTTCTGTGCAGGTGGACGTGCCCAAGATGGATCGCGGCGGCCTGGATGGCGGTTTCTGGGTGATCTTTACGCCTCAGGGGCCTCTGACAGAGGAAGCCTATGATGCGGCGTTCAAGGCGGCGTCCGCGCGCCAGGACGAAATCCTGAAAATGGTGGCGGATCATCCCGACGCGTTCGAGTTGGCCTATACCGCTGACGATGCGGAGCGCATTGCGGCCTCCGGGAAGAAGGTGGTCCTGCAGTCGATCGAGAACAGCTATCCGCTGATGCTCGACGCTTCCAATCTGAAGACTTTCTATGACAAGGGTGTTCGGATGGTGGGCCTGATCCACTTTCGTGACAACCAGTTCGGCGGTAGCGCAACGGACTTTACGAGCCCTGACGACACGGGCCTGACAGACCTCGGAAAAGAGCTCGTGCGCGAAGCAAACCGCTTGGGCATGGTGGTCGATGGGTCTCACTCGTCCGACGCATCGGTGAAGGACATGATTGAGTTGTCCACGACACCGGTCATTCTGACCCACACGGGCCTCAAATCTGTCTACGACCATCCGCGGAACATCACCGACGACTTCCTCAAGGAAATCGCGGCGCAGGGCGGCGTCATCCAGATCAACGCTTACAGCGGCTACCTGGAAGAACTGGAAGATTCGCCGGAGCGGCGAGCCGCGCTGGAGGAACTCCAGTCCGAATTTGAGGGCGTGAACCCATTTACCGCCGACGATGAAACAAAAGCCCGCTACATGGAGCGGATGCAGGCCATCAACGCCGAATTCCCGCCACCGCGCTCGACCTTTGAGAAATTCATGGAGCACATGCTCCGCGCGCTCGAACTGGTTGGCCCGGATCATGTCGGCATGGGTGCGGACTGGGACGGCGGCGGCGGTGTGACCGGCATGGAAGATGTCTCCTTCCTTCCGAAAGTCACCGAGCGTCTGCTTGCGGAGGGCTATACCGAGGAAGACCTGGCCAAGATCTGGGGTGGCAACCTGATGCGTGTGCTGCGTCAGGCGGAAGCTGCGAAGGAAACTACGGAATAGGGCGGATCGGCCGGGCTGAAGAAAAGCCCGGCCGGATGACGCTGAAGCCTTGCAAAGTCCGATTCGGCTCTGTAAGACGCGCGTTTCCAATTCACATGTGCCTTCTGGCGCAACAACTCCGGATACCTGTCATGGCAGTCCCAAAGAGTAAGAAATCGAAATCCCGCCGCGGCATGCGCCGTGCGCACGACCGTCTGTCGATGAATACCTACATCGAAGATGCGAACTCCGGCGAGCTGCGCCGCCCGCACCACATCGACCTGAAGTCGGGTGAGTATCGCGGCCGCCAGGTCCTCGAGCCGCGCGACGATATCTAGCATTTACCGGCTGTTGCGCTTTCTGGCGCAGCCGACTAAGGCTTCAGGCGCCTCCTGCCAGCGGGTAGGGGGCGCCTTGCATTTTGGCCAGATAAAACACGGAAAGCCTGACATCCATGAGCGAGATCATTGACATCCACGCCCGCGAAATCCTCGACAGCCGGGGCAATCCGACCGTCGAAGTCGATGTGACCCTGGACGACGGTTCCACCGGCCGCGCCGCTGTCCCGTCGGGTGCCTCTACCGGCGCCTATGAGGCCCACGAACAGCGCGACGGAGACAAGGACCGCTACCTCGGCAAGGGCGTCCTGAAGGCCGTCGATGCCGTGAATGGCGAGATCTGCAACGAACTCACCGGTCTCGACGCCACCGATCAGCGTATGCTCGACATGCTGATGATTGACCTTGATGGCACGGACAACAAATCCCGCCTTGGCGCTAACGCCATCCTTGGCGTCTCGCTGGCGCTCGCCAAGGCCGCGGCGGAATATACCGCCATGCCGCTTTACCGCTATGTCGGCGGCCCGAACGCGCGTGTCCTGCCGACACCGATGATGAACATCATCAATGGCGGCGCACACGCGGACAATCCGATCGACATCCAGGAATTCATGATCATGCCGGTCAGCGCGGAAAGCATGTCCGACGCTGTCCGCATGGGCGCCGAGGTCTTCCACGCCCTCAAGAAAACGCTGCACGATGCCGGCCACAACACGAACGTGGGCGATGAAGGCGGTTTCGCGCCGAACCTTGCCTCCACCGACGAAGCCATCAGCTTCATCATGAAGTCCATCGAGAAGGCAGGCTACACGCCGGGCGAAGATATCGCGCTGGCCCTCGATGCGGCTTCCACCGAATTCTACAAGAACGGCAAGTATGAGCTGGCCGGCGAAGGTAAATCGCTCGGTTCCGACGAGTTTGCCGCTTACCTTGCCGATCTTTGCGCCCGTTATCCAATCGTTTCCGTCGAAGACGGCATGGCCGAAGACGACTGGGATGGCTGGATCTCCCTGACCAATTCCATCGGCGACCGCGTCCAGCTGGTCGGTGACGACCTGTTCGTGACCAATCCGGACCGCCTGTCGATCGGCCTCCAGAAGGGCGCTGCCAACTCGATCCTCGTGAAGGTCAACCAGATCGGCACGCTGTCGGAAACGCTCGACGCCGTGGAACTGGCGCATCTGCATGGCTACACGGCCGTCATGTCTCACCGCTCCGGCGAGACCGAAGACTCGACCATTGCAGACCTCGCCGTCGCCACGAATTGCGGTCAGATCAAAACCGGTTCGCTGTCGCGCTCCGACCGGATCGCCAAGTACAACCAGCTGATCCGGATTGAGGAAGAGCTGGGCCCGGTTGGCATCTATGCCGGCCGCTCGCGTATCAACGCTGAATAATAGCTGTTGAGGGCGGCTCCCGGCGAGCCGTCCTCACCCTCTCTTAACCAAAACACGCCAAGCTTTAACCCATGACCTCCCGACTCGAGGCCTTGGGCCTTTGCCTTGTGATTCTCTACTTCGCCTACCACGCCTTTGCGGGGGAGAAGGGCCTTGGCCGTTGGACCGATGCGCAGATAGAGCTGCAGGACCGGAAGGCCGAACTGGCCCAGATCAACGGTGAAATAGAGCATTTGCGCAGCGATATCCGTCGCCTGACGCCTGGTTCTGTCGACCCTGACTATGTGGAAGCCTTGGCCCGACAGAAGCTCGCTTTTGTCTATCCGGACGAGGTTGTTCTCCTCGCATCGGACACCACCTCTGCAAAATGACATAGCTGGTTGGGCTTGCCCCCGCGGTACAGTCCCCACATAACGGCCATAGGCAGGAGGACCCATGGTTACAAAATCCAAGAGTTCAAAAAAAGTACCCACTAGAGCGGGGAAAGACGAAATTCTCAAATACTACCGCGACATGCTGCTCATCCGGCGTTTCGAGGAGAAAGCCGGCCAACTCTATGGCATGGGCAAGATCGCGGGGTTCTGTCACCTCTATATCGGACAGGAAGCCGTCGTGACCGGCGTGCAAGCTTGCCTGAAGGATGGCGACCAGGTCATCACCGGATATCGCGATCACGGCCATATGCTGGCCTGCGGTCTGGACCCGAAAGGCGTCATGGCCGAACTGACCGGGCGGAGCGGCGGCTTGTCGAAAGGCAAGGGCGGCTCGATGCACATGTTCTCGAAGGAAAAGAACTTCTATGGCGGCCATGGCATCGTTGGGGCGCAGGTGCCGATTGGCACAGGCCTCGGCTTTGCCAACAAGTATCGCGGCACCGACAATGTCTCAGTGGCATATTTCGGCGACGGCGCCTCGAACCAGGGCCAGGTCTACGAATCCTTCAACATGGCGTCGCTGTGGGACCTGCCGGTCGTCTATGTGATCGAGAACAACATGTACGCCATGGGCACGAGCGTGGACCGGGCCTCTGCCGAGACTGAGCTCTTCAAACGCGGCATCTCTTTCGAGATCGAAGGAGAAGAAGTCGACGGCATGGATGTGCTGGCCGTGCGTGAAGCCGGTGAGCGCGCCGTGAAATATGCGCGCTCCGGCAAAGGCCCCTATATCCTCGAAATGAAGACCTACCGCTATCGCGGCCACTCAATGTCCGACCCGGCGAAATACCGGAAGCGGGAAGAAGTGGACGACGTGCGCAGTCATCACGACCCGATCGATGGCCTGAAAAAGCACATTCTTGAAGTCGGGCATGCTGACGAGACCGAACTCAAGAAGATCGACAACGAGATCAAGGCAATCGTCAAGGAAGCCGCCGACTTCTCGCTCGAAAGCCCAGAACCCGATCCGAGTGAACTGTGGACCGACGTATTGAAAGATGCGGAGGTCGCGTGAAGACAGGAACTGGCCGGTTCCCCACGCATTCTGTTTCAAGGGCCTTTTCAGGCCAGTGGAGGATTAGTGCGATGACGGATGACCTGTTTGAAGGTCACGCCATGGGCGCGGCACATGACGCTGTGCGCCAGATCGTGCAGAAAACCAACATGATTTCCGGAGCCTTTTGATGTCCGTTGATATTCTCATGCCCGCCCTGTCTCCGACGATGGAAGAGGGCACGCTTTCCAAATGGCTCAAGAAGGAAGGCGACACGATCTCTTCCGGTGATGTCATTGCTGAAATCGAAACCGACAAGGCGACGATGGAGGTCGAAGCCGTCGATGAAGGCACGCTCGCCAAGATCCTCGTGCCGGCAGGTACCGAAGGCGTGAAGGTGAATGCCGTGATCGCCGTCCTAGCAGAAGACGGCGAGGATGCAGGCAGCGTCACGGCTAAAAAAGCGCCTGACAGCGGTCCCGTGCCTGAGACCGAAAAGAAAGACGAAACGCCCGCTTCCGAAGGCGCCACCGCGCCGGATGCACCAGAGGTCAAAGTGCTCTCAGATCCCTCCATTCCGGAAGGCACGAGCTTTACCGAGACGACCGTCCGGGATGCTCTGCGCGATGCGATGGCTGAAGAGATGCGCCGGGACGAGGATGTCTTCCTGATGGGCGAGGAAGTCGCTCAGTATCAGGGCGCCTACAAAGTCTCCCGTGAATTGCTGCAGGAATTCGGTGACCGCCGCGTGGTCGACACGCCGATTACGGAGCACGGCTTCGCCGGTCTCGGCGTCGGCGCGGCCTTTGCCGGCCTGAAGCCGATTGTCGAATTCATGACCTTCAACTTCGCTATGCAGGCCATCGATCAGATTGTGAACTCTGCCGCCAAGACGCGCTATATGTCAGGCGGGCAGATGGGCTGTCCCATTGTTTTCCGCGGCCCGAACGGAGCCGCAGCCCGCGTCGGGGCGCAGCACAGTCAGGACTACTCCTCCTGGTATGGCCACATTCCGGGTCTGAAAGTCGTTGCGCCTTATGATGCCGCCGACGCGAAAGGCCTGCTAAAAGCCGCCATCCGCGACCCGAACCCGGTCATCTTCCTTGAACATGAATTGCTTTACGGCAATTCCTTCCCGGTGCCGGATCTTGATGACTATGTCCTGCCGATCGGCAAGGCCGCCATCAAACGTCAGGGGACGGATGTGACGCTGGTAGCGCATTCCCGAATGGTCGGTTTCGCGCTGGAAGCCGCAGAGAAACTTGCGGAGCAGGGGATCGACGCCGAAGTCGTTGACCTGCGCACGATCCGCCCGCTGGATACGGACACGATCATCGAAAGCGTGAAGAAGACGAACCGCATCGTCTGCTGCGAAGAAGGCTGGCGCTTCATGGGGGTCGGCGCAGAGATTGCCGCCACGGTGACGGCCGAAGCCTTCGATTATCTCGATGCCCCGCCGGCCCGCGTGCACCAGAAAGACGTACCGCTGCCCTACGCCGCCAACCTCGAAGCCCTGAGCCTGCCGAACGCCGACGACATCGTCGAGGCGGCGCTCAAGGTCTGCTACGTGAAGTAAGGGGACAAGAAGCCATGTCCATCAACATCACCATGCCGGCTCTTTCTCCCACGATGGAAGAAGGCACGCTGTCCAAATGGCTCGTCAAGGAAGGCGATACGATCGCCTCCGGTGACGTCATCGCCGAGATCGAAACCGACAAAGCCACGATGGAAGTCGAGGCGGTGGATGAAGGCACCGTCGCGAAGCTCCTCGTTCCGGCCGGGACCGAAGGCGTGAAGGTCAACGCCGTGATCGCCGTCCTGGCGGAAGAGGGCGAGGATGCCGCCTCGGTTGAGGTGCCGGAGGCGAAGGCTGCGCCGCAGCCTGACAAAGAGGCTAAGAAAGAGTCATCTGAAGACACGAAGAAGTCCGAAGAAAGCAGGGCTAAGTCCGATATAGTCATGGCGAAGTCCGATAAAGTCGGTGGTAGTCAGGGCAAAAAAGAGCTGGCGACCACGCCGCTGCCGTCCGCCAACACCGCCGATGGACGCATCAAGGCGAGCCCGCTGGCCCGCAGGATCGCGGACATGAAAGGCATCGACCTGTCGGCCATTTCAGGCACAGGTCCGCGTGGGCGCATCATCAAGCGCGATGTCGAAAACGCGAAGCCAGGCGCCGCGCCCGCTGCAGCAACTGCAACAGCACCGAAGCCGGATGGTCTGATCCTGCCGCAAGTGCTGGACGACCGGATCTATGCGCCCGACAGCTATGAGCTGAAGCCGCTGGACGGCATGCGCAAGACGGTCGCGCGCCGCCTTACCGAGAGCTTCATGCAGGTGCCGCACTTCCCGCTGAATGTGGACCTCAACATCGACCGGCTCCTCGCCTCACGATCTGCAATAAATGCTGCAGCTGAGAAGGGCGTGAAGATCTCCGTCAACGACATGCTGATCAAGGCCGCCGCCCTCGCCCTGATGGACGAGCCGGACTGCAATGCCAGCTACACCGACAAGGGCATTGCCTATCACAAGCACGCCAATGTCTCGGTCGCCGTGGCCATCGATGGCGGCCTGATCACCCCGGTGATTTTCGAGGCGGAAGAGAAGGGCCTTGCCGAAATATCAAAAGAAATGAAGGATCTGGCCGAGCGCGCCCGGGACCGGAAACTGAAGCCGCAGGAATATATCGGCGGCACATTCTCGATCTCGAATCTCGGCATGTTCGGCATCAAATCCTTCGCCTCCATCATCAACCCGCCAGAGGGCATGATCCTCTCCGTCGGCGCCGGCGAGAAACGCGCCGTTGTGAACGCCAAGGGCAATGTCGAAGCCGCAACGATCATGACCGTCACGCTGACCTGCGACCACCGCGTGATCGGCGGCGCAGAAGGCGCGAAATGGCTCCAGGCCTTCAAGCGTTACGTAGAAACACCTGAAGCGATGCTTCTCTAGGCCGGAAGGGAATTCCATGAGCACCCAGTACGACCTTATCGTCATCGGTTCCGGCCCCGGCGGCTATGTCACCGCAATCCGGGCGAGCCAACTCGGCATGAAGACGGCCATCGTGGAGCGTGACGCGCTCGGAGGCATCTGCCTGAACTGGGGCTGTATTCCCACCAAGGCGTTGCTGCGCTCGGCCGAGGTGCTCTATCTCGCCAAGCATGCCAAGGATTTCGGCCTCGTCATCGACAAGGCAGACTTTGATCTGGAAGCGGTCGTGAAGCGCTCGCGTGGCGTGGCGAGCCAACTCTCGAACGGCGTGAAGTTCCTCATGAAGAAGAACAAGATCGACGTTCTCGAAGGCACAGCGCGGCTGGAGAAGGGCGCGCCGGCCCCCAAGGTGATCGTGAAGGGCAAGGATGGGAAAGACACGTCCTTCCAGTCCAAACACGTCATCCTCGCAACCGGCGCCCGCGCGCGGGACATTCCGCAAGCCGGCCTCGTCGCCGACGGCAAGCTCGTCTGGACCTATCGCGAGGCCATGACGCCGGACGTGATGCCGAAGCGCCTGTTGGTCATCGGCTCCGGCGCCATCGGGATAGAATTCGCGAGCTTCTATAATGAACTTGGTTCGGAAACGACAGTCGTCGAAGTCATGGACCGTATCCTGCCGGTGGAAGACGAGGAAATCTCGAAACACGCCGAGAAGGAATTCAAGAAGCAGGGGATGAAGATCCTGACCAGCACGCAGGTCGGCAATCTGAAGCCCGGCAAGAACACCGTCACCGCCGAGATCACCGGCAAGGACGGCAAGAAGGAGACGCAGGAATTCGACCGCGTCATTCTCGCCGTCGGCATTGTCGGCAATGTCGAGAATCTCGGCCTCGAAACCCTCGGCGCAAAGATCGACAAGACGCACGTCGTGGTTGACGGACATGGCAAGACCGGTGTGCCCGGCCTCTATGCAATTGGCGACCTGACCGGCCCGCCCTGGCTTGCCCACAAGGCCAGCCATGAGGGAGTGATGTGCGTTGAGGGGATCGCCGGCAAAGGCCATGGCGAGAAGTTCGATCCGTGGAATGTTCCGGGCTGTACCTATTCGCATCCGCAAGTCGCGAGCGTCGGACTCACAGAAAAAGCGGCGAAGGAGAAGGGCTACGACATCAAGGTCGGCCGTTTCCCCTTCATCGGAAACGGCAAGGCAATAGCCCTTGGCGCGCCAGACGGCTTCGTGAAGACCGTTTTCGACAAGAAGACCGGCGAACTCCTGGGGGCCCACATGGTCGGCGCGGAGGTCACGGAGCTGATCCAGGGCTATGTCATCGCCCGGCAAGGCGAACTGACGGAGCAGGACCTCGCTCACACCGTGTTCCCGCATCCGACCTTGTCGGAAATGATGCACGAATCGGTGCTCGACGCGGAAGGCCGCGTCCTCCACATCTAGGCCTCAACAGCGGCTTTCTTGCCCTTGCGCTGTCCTGCCTGTTACGCAGGATGCTTCAAGTCATGTTCAGGGGGTCAAGATGATCGGAAGACTGGCCGCATGTATGGTTGTGGTGGCAGGGCTCGCGGCGTGTGCACCTGCGCCCGAGGAGGAGAAGCCCGCCGTGACAGAGCCTGCCACAGAGCTGCCGGAACCAAGGGAAGGGGTTGCGACAGATCGCTTCGCTCGCCTCGCGCTTGCCTGCGTACACAAGGAATATCCGAACAAGATCGGTCATCTACTGAATTCGGATGCCGACGTCGACGCACCGCACGATCTCTATCCGGCATTTTATGGTTGTTTCGACTGGCACTCCTCGGTCCACGGCCACTGGCTACTGGTGCGTATCCTGAACACGGATCCGGAAACGCCCTACCACGATACGATCATCAGGGCCCTGTCGCAGAGCTTCACACCGGAGAACATCGCCGGCGAACTCGCTTACTTTGAGGCGCCTGACCGAAAGAGTTTCGAGCGTCCCTATGGCCAGGCCTGGCTTCTCCAGCTGATGAGTGAGCTGCGCGAAGCTGACTTCCCGGAGGCGGCTACATGGGTCGAAACCCTATCGCCACTCGAAGACCTGATCGAGAAAAACACCTCTGACTGGCTCGACAAACTGGTCTATCCCATACGTATTGGCACCCATAACCAAACAGCCTTCGCCTTCGGCCTGATGCTCGACTGGGCCGACACGGCAGAGCGGATGCCGTTTCGTGAAAAACTCTCCGCGAAAGTGCTGGGCTTTTATGAGAAGGACGTGAACTGCCCGCTCTCCTACGAGCCGTCGGGCGAGGACTTCCTCTCGCCCTGCCTGATGGAAGCTGACGTCATGCGCCGTGTGATGGGTACAGAGCAATACGCCGCCTGGCTCAGCCTGTTCCTGCCGCAAATACCGGTAAATGGCGGCGCCGACTGGCTGGAGCCCGGCATGGTTCTGGATCCGTCTGACGGTAAGCTGGTGCACCTCGATGGTGTGAACCTCTCCCGCGCCTGGGCGCTGGAGGGCATCGCCTCGGCTCTTCCGGAAAGTGACCCGCGCCGAACCGCGTTGCTGGCCGCCGCAGCCCGCCACAAGGAGACTGGCATCGCAGCGGTAAGCGACACGCACTATTCTGGTGGTCACTGGCTGGCAAGCTTTGCGACCTATCTTGAAACACGGCGAGGCATTCGCAGCGAATGAAGCTTTCCGTCGGCCCCGGAGCGCTCGTTGCCGCGGCCTTCATCGGTCCGGGTACGGTCACAGCCTGTACGCTTGCCGGCGCAAACTTCGGCTATGCCCTGATCTGGGCACTCGTCTTCGCGACGTTTGCCACGATGATCTTGCAGGACATGGCCGCGCGGCTGGGCATTGCGGGCGGTATGGGGCTCGGCGACGCGCTGGTCGCGCCAGGAACGCCCGCAATTCTGAAATGGCTTTCGGTTGTGCTGGTTCTGGCAGCACTGGCGCTAGGCAATGCGGCCTATGAGGCAGGCAACCTGTCCGGCGGAGCTCTGGGAGCTGGGGCCGCGTTCGGCTGGCCTCCGAATGCGCAACGCCTCATCGTGTGGGGGCTGGCGTTACTTGCTGCCTTGTTCCTGTTCATTGGACGATACAAGCTTTTGGAACGACTGCTTGTTGGCCTCGTCCTTCTCATGAGCGTCGCCTTTGCGGGCAGTCTCATTCTCGTCCGTCCGGATTTCGGCGCGTTGGTCGGCGGTCTCAGGCCCAGTTTGCCGGAAGGTAGCCTGCTGACAGCAATCGCCCTAATCGGTACGACTATCGTGCCTTACAACCTTTTCCTGCACGCTGCCTCTGTGCGGGAGAAATGGCCGGATGGAGGGGAAGGGGCCCTGAATGCAGCGAGCGCAGACACGCGGCTTTCCATCGGCTTCGGTGGCCTCATCTCCATTCTTGTCCTCGCAACAGCGGCGGGCAGTCTCTTCGGTTCCGGTGTGACCATCCACAGTGCGGCGGATATGGCAGCGAGCCTCGAGCCAGCCTACGGCTCCGCGGCGCGCCTGCTGGTCGGTACAGGCCTGTTCGCTGCGGGGCTCTCCTCTGCGGTTACCGCGCCGCTCGCCACCGCCTATGCAGTCTGCGAGGTCACGCGTTTGCCGAGGACGGGCGCCGCGTTCCGCGCCATCTCGCTTGGTATCCTTGCCATTGGCACATTGATCGCTTCGCTGGGCTTGAAGCCTGTCAGTCTGATCCTCATTGCGCAGGTGGCGAACGGGATCTTGTTGCCCATCATCGCCATTTTCCTGATTGTGACGATGAACCGCAAGTCGATCCTCGGTACCCACGTCAATGGTTGGGCGAGTAACTTGCTCGGCGGCGGCGTTGTGTTGATCGCGGCAGGCTTTGGCCTCCGCCTCATCATGCGGGCCCTGGGAGTCTGGCCATGAGCAAGTTCATTTGTCTAAACGCCGACGTGGGTGAATTGCCGGGCAACGAAGGCCGGGCTCTGGACCGGGCAATTCTGGACGTCGTCACACGTTGCAGCATCGCCTGCGGCGGGCACGCCGGAGATACGGAAACGATGACTTCTACCGTTAGCGCGGCCTGCGACCTGGCAGTGCGCATTGGCGCGCATCCCTCATACCCCGATAGGGAAGGGTTTGGCCGTTCACGTATGAATCTGAGTGACAATGATCTCGCGAGTACGCTTCTGGCCCAGGTTCGAACGCTTCAGGCAATTGCTTCGGAGTTTAATGCCGATGTGGCGCACTTGAAGCCGCATGGGGCACTATACAATGACGCCGCCAAAAGCGAGGCGCTCGCGGAAATAGTGGTTTCCATCTGTCTGGACACCAAGATCCCGGAATTAATCGGCCCGCCTGGGTCGGCCTTGCATCATAAAGCACAGCAGGCCGGAGTCTCTTTTGTTGCGGAAGCATTTGCGGACAGGTCTTACGAAGCAGATGGCAGACTTACTCCGAGAACTGAGGAAGGCGCAGTCATCACAGACGAAGCCCGACAACTGGATCAGGTATTCAGTCTTGTCGAGTCTGGGTCGGTGAAAGCTCGTACCGGCGAGCGCATCGCCGTGCCTGCGCAAACCATTTGCCTGCATGGAGACACACCAGGCGCGGCACGCTCTGCGTTGCTATTGAAGAAAGCGCTCCTGGAGCGTGGTGTATCTATAAAGGCGCAATAGGAAATGAAGGATTTCCAGATCTTCCTCATTGGTGACGATGCCGTTGCCGTGCAGCCGTCAGACCGGATCGTCAGACACCCGCTTGCGCGGTCCCTCCGTTCGTCCGGCGAATGGGTCGATGTTGTGCCGGGCAAGGAGATTGTTGCTGCGCAATTCAATCCGGCTTCTCTCTCGCCGAAGGATGCTGTTCGACGCATGGAAGCCTGGCTTGAAGGTTTTCATGCCGATTCCGATCAGGAAGGGGAGGTGGTGGATCTGCACCTCGATACGTCCAGTGCCAATGCACTTGATCTTGAACATCTGGCGGCCAGCAATGAGCTTTCACCAGCGGCATTTCTTGAAAAGGTCACGCAAAGCGACCTTGTCGTCGATATGCTCGGATTTACACCGGGTTTTGCCTACGTCGAAGGTTTGGATCCGGTCTTGAAAGCTGAACGTCTTGCAGTTCCCCGGCAGAGGGTGGCGGCAGGATCCGTTGGTCTGCTCCAGGGGCAACTGGGTCTTTACGGGCTTTCCGGTCCCGGGGGGTGGCCAATCATTGGGCGGCTGACGAACAGATTGTTCGACCCACATCGCGAGCGTCCGTTCCTTTTAACTGAAGGCACGCGTGTCCGCCTGAACCTGGTGGGACGCTGATATGAGCTTTGAAGTTCTGAAGCCCGGTATCCAGGCAACATTGCAAGCGGCTCCCAGACGACAAATGCGCCACTTCGGTGTACCAGCATCGGGACCCGCTGATCCGCTTTCCATGGCACTCGCCAACAAGCTGGTTGGCAATGCGGTTGATGAATGTGCGCTCGAATGTCCGCTCGGAATGGTATCCCTCAAGGCAAGGACAGACTGTTCAATTGCGATTACTGGTGCCCAGGTGGCGGCGCATATTGGAAACCGTTGCGTTGGAATGCATCGGACTCTCGTTGTGATGGCAGGAGAGACAATTACGATTGGAGCGCCTGAGGCCGGCGCCAGAGTATATCTCGCGGTTGCCGGTGGATTTGCAGGTGACGAATTTCTCGGAAGCCGCTCCACCTGTTTACCAGCTGGATTTGGTGGGCTGGCTGGGCGAGCGTTGAATGCTGGGGATATTATCAGTACAAATACCAAACCTATTGCGCCCAGCTCGTTGGAAACGCCCGACAGAATGCAGCAAGAATTCCAGCACAGTTATGCGCTGAGATGTGTTCCGGGGCCGGATGCAGACAAGATTACAGGTTGGGAAGCGCATCAGGATTTCGTCGCAACCCGCCGCGCAGACCGGACTGGAATCGAAATCTCTGGATCATGGCCCAAGCCAGACCAAGCCGCGATGAAGGCAAGCTCGCCCGTCTTTCCCGGTGCCGTCCAGTTGACGCCAGCAGGCGCGGCATTCGTATTGCTTCCGGATGCACAGACGACGGGCGGCTATCCACACATCTTGCAAGTGGCCCGCGTGGACCGGCATCTGTTAGGACAAATCCGTCCTGGGGAGCGCATTCATTTCCTGCTCAGGAGTCCAGACGATGCAGCCAGGGAACTGCGCGAAAAATTGGGATTTTTCAGGGACTGGCTACCGGACCTGATGCTCTAGAGCGGTTTATCCTCATCAATGAGGATGCGGTTTGCAGAACCGGCAGGGTCATCGAACTGACCGGTGCGCACAGACCAGATAAACGCCCCAAGACCTAAGAGGCCCATGAACAGTGCGATCGGGATGAGAAAGAGAATGCCGCTCAAATCACTTTCCTTCCGTAAAAGCAGCCAGTCTGATGGCATTCAGGGATACAGCCACAGATGAAAAGGACATGGCAAGCGCTGCAACCAGCGGCGTTGCATGCCCTGTTACGGCAATCGGTATGGCTACCAGATTGTACAGCGCTGCAAATGTGAAATTTTCGAGCATCACGTTGCGCGTCCGTTTCGAAATTTTCAGCAATACCGGCAGTGAGGAAATGCCCCCTGAATAGACAGCATCACTTGCGGCCTGGCTGATATCAATGGCCGTGCCTGGCGTAACTGACGCATGGGCCAATGAGAGTGCCCCGGCATCATTGAGGCCATCGCCCACCATGAGGACTTTGTGTCCCTGGTCGCGAAGGGTTTCGAGACGGGCGGCCTTTTCCTGCGGGGATGCCGCAGAAGTGTAGTCTGACACGCCAAGCTCGCGGGCAACTTCGGACACCCGGTTTTCTGTGTCGCCGGATAGTATCTCCGTCTGATAGCCGGCAGCTTCAAGTGCCTTGATCGCTTCATCGGTTCCCGGGATCAGGCGGTCTGCAAACTCCAGCGCGATGGGCTTTTCATCACCGCGCTGGAGATACAGGTTGCGCGTGTGCGAAGCATCCTGGTTCAAACCAATCCAGCGACCGGACCCAAGGCGCCAAAGCTGACCATCAATGGTTGCTTCCAGTCCACAACCGGGAATTTCTTTCACATTCGGCGCGACAGGCCCCGGTCCTGCGGCGTCAGAAATGGCGCGAGACAGTGGATGACGACTGGATCTCGCCAGCAGGGCAGCGTCTGCGATGGTATTTTCGTCGGTTTCCTCACTGAGTTGGGGAATGCCCAAAGACAAAGTCCCGGTTTTATCCAACACGATCCGGTCAACTGAAGCGAAACGCTCAAGGGCGTCCCCGGATTTCAGGAATATGCCCAGCTGGAACAATTTGCCGGCGGCAACGACATGCGCGACTGGTGCGGCAAGCGCGAGGGCGCAAGGGCAGGTGATGATGAGCGTGGAAACCGCAATCAGAATGGATTCCCGGAACCCTGCGCCCGCCAGCATCCAACCGATAAAAGTAAGTGCCGCCGCAGAGTGAACGAAAGGCACGTAGAGGGCGACCGCCTTGTCCGCGATCTTGCGATAGGCAGACCGTCTTTGTTCCCCAGCATCCAGCATTCGGCCAATGTCGGCGAGCAGGGAGTCTGAAGCCCGAGATAGGGCTTTGGCCTGCACCGGACCAGACAAATTGACTGCGCCGGCGTATATCCGCATGCCTTTTGACAGAACATGCGGGGCGCTTTCCCCGGTCACCAGGCTTTCGTCGAGTTCGCAAAACTCATCAGAGAGTGCCATATCGACGACCGCCCGTTCACCCTGGGACAGCAGGATCGTGTCGCCAGGGGCCACAACGCCGGGGTTCACCTTGATCGCATTTCCATCGCAATCGATCCGCGTAACGGCGCGGTTGGACATGCCGGCCAGATCATTTGCAGCAGAACAGGCCCGCCGACGGACACGCGCTTCTAGAAAGCGGCCGATCAAGAGGAAGAAGATGAGCATGGCAGCGGCGTCGAAATACGCGTGCTCTCCACCGCGAATGGTTTCTACGACGCTGACCGTGAAGGCCAGGGTGATCGCGAGAGAAATCGGAACATCCATATTCGCTCGCCCGCGTTTCAGCACAGACCAGGCGGAACGGAAGAAGGGCCTGCCGGAGAACGCAACCGCCGGAAGTGCGATCACACCGGATATGGCATGCATGATTTGTTTCGTGTTGGATCCCATCTCTCCGGCGCCGGCCCAGACTGACACTGAGAGCAGCATGATGTTTGCAGCAGCAAAGGCCGCGACGCCCATGGCCAGCAGAAGTTCACGCTCTTCCTTGCGCTGGACCTCGTCCGCATCCGTTTCGGCGGCGGCGCTGACGCCGTAGCCCAGACCAGAAACTGTTTCCGCGATCTCTGAAGCGGGCAGGGGGCCCTGCCAGGTGATGTCGAACTTTCCCGTCGAAAGGTTCAGTCGCGCTTCTGAGACACCCTCTAGCGCCCCGACAGACTTCTCGATCTTGGCGAGGCATCCAGCGCACTTTGCGCCCGACACATGAAGTTCTAGATGCTGGGATTTGCCATTTTTCTGCACAAATGCAGACAGGCCCGCAAATGGCGACTCCTGTTCTGGTGTGTCGCCGAGGGACCAGTCTCGCGTATGAGCGAGGACGTCCGACGTGCTCATGGGATGATCAGCTTCTTGCTCGCTACAAACTCAACCTCATCCGTACCATAAGGCACACTGGCTTGCACGCGTGCTTCCCAGACGCCTTTGTCGAGCAGAGAGATGTCAGCAAAATAATCGCCATCCATGCCGCGCTGAAGGTCGATTGGCACGTCTTCAGCACCGGTCACCGTGCGGCGCAACTGGGCCTCGATATCCTGCGCAGGCAGCGGAGATCCGTCGATATCGAGGAACCGGACCACCAAACGGTCTCCGGTCTCTGTTGGCGTCAGGCCGATCTGGGCAGACCAGCCCTGTTCTTCCTGAATCCGGCGGGCAGAGATCGCTTCGTTGTAGTGAAGCCCTTGCAGGTAGGATTTCTGCTCATCCTCACCCGGGAAGGAACTGAGCGCCGCCCAGAGAAAGATGCCGTTCACAATGAACATGAAGCCAAAGAAGGCGCACAGCAGCATGAAAACATGCCAGCCCGTGAGCCGGAAAGGTTTGGGAGTTGCAGTCACAGGCATCAGTTGCCTCCCTGAACAAAGACGGCAGCCGCATCTTCCACTTCACCGGTCTCGGTATCCCGGACAAGGACGGTGTAGTCCACACGTGGAGATGTATCATCAGAACTGCGGGTTACCAGCATACGGAACCTGGAAACGCCGTGGCCGTTGAGATCCAGCTCGACTGTACCGTCACTTTCGGTCTCGAGGCCAACCATCTGAAGTGTTGCGCCGTCGAGACCTTCGATTTCGATCGCCACATGGCGTTTGGAGGCGGCCTTGTTGACCAGTTTCAGCGTGTAACCGTTACGGATATCGCCATCAGAAAGGCGAACAAATGGCGGGGAGCGATCCTTCAGGACGTTCACCTCAAAGGTCGACTTGTTGAAGTACCCAAAGCCAACCATTGAGGCGATGATCAGCATCAGTGCTGCATACAGCATGGTACGCACACGAAAGATCTTGTAGGTCGGCTTACGGCCTGCCGCACGGTCCGCGACCGCAACGTCAGTATCGTACGCGATCAGACCTGTCGGGCGGCCGATCTTTTTCATGATATCGTCGCAGGCATCGATGCAGAGCGCGCAGTGAATGCACTCAAGCTGAGCGCCATCGCGGATGTCTATCCCCATTGGGCAAACCTGCACGCATTGCTTGCAGTCGATGCAATCGCCGCGGCCTTCCCAGCTTTCGTTCTTGCGGTGCGGTCCGCGAGGTTCCCCGCGGTCGAACCGATAGGTCACGTTCAGCGCGTTCTCATCCGTCAGAGCACCCTGGATACGAGGCCATGGACACATGTATGTGCAGACCTGTTCGCGCATCCAGCCTGCCAGGAAGTAGGTCGTGAAGGTCAGGATCCCGGCAAAGAAATAGGCTGTCAGCGGAGCTTCGCCGGTAAACCACCCCTTCGCCACCGTCGGCGCGTCGTGCCAGTAGAGCACAAACGCACCACCGGTCCAGAACGCGATGACGAGCCAGATGATGTGCTTGCCAATCTTCCGCCAGGCCTTGTTGAAAGACCATGGCTGTGCATCGAGCCGCATGCGAGCGGCTCGGTCGCCCTCGAATGCCCGCTCGACCCAGATGTAGAGGTCGGTCCAGACGGTCTGAGGGCAGGTATACCCACACCAAGCCCGCCCGAATAGCGAAGTAACCAGGAACAGGCCGAGCGCGCCAATGATCAGCAGGCCAGCCAGATAATAGAGCTCCTGCGGCCAAATTTCGAACCAGAAGAAGTAAAACTTTTCACCATCGAAATCTGCAAGAACTGCCTGATCCGGAATGCCTTCGCCTCGTGGCCAGCGGATCCAGGGCAGGACGTAATAGATGCCCAGGGTGACAGCCATCACGATCCACTTGACCATCCGAAACTTGCCATGGGCGAGTTTCGGGTAGATCTGCTTCCGGCCCTCATAGAGCGACGGAGGCGTCTCGTTTGACTTCGTGTGATCGATGACAGTCGTCATTACCCGGGCACCAATATACTTTTGTTACTGAGCTTTACTCGCCGCCACCAAGGGAATGCACGTAGACAGCCAGAGCCTTGATGGTAGCATCGTCGAGACGACCCTGCCATGCGGGCATGTGGGAGTTACGAGCATTGGTGATGGTGGCACGGATGTCGTCCGGGCTCGAACCATAGAGCCATTCAGCATCCGTGAGGTTCGGCGCACCGACATCTCGGGAGCCTTCAGCATCCATGCCATGACAGCTCGCGCAATTCGTGAGGAAGAGTTCATCCCCGCGAGCCACCGCTGCCGCATTTGCCTCATGACCACTGACACTGAGAACATACTGAACCAAGTCATCGATCTGAGAAGACGTCAGCAGGCCATCGCGGCCAAAGGCTGGCATTGCAGAGAACCGGGTATCCGGGTCTTCTTCATGGCGAATACCATGGCGAAGCGTCTGCTCGATGCCATCCAGCGTGCCGTCCCAAAGCCAGACATCGTCTGCCAGCATCGGGTAGCCCTTGGCGCCGCGGCCACCAGAGCCGTGGCAGGTTGCACAGTTGTCGCCGAAGGCACTTTCACCCATGGCCATCGCGAACTGCTGCAGATCCAGGTTGTTCTGAATGTCCTGCAGCGATGCATCCAGCAGCTGAGCCGAAGCGGCGCTGCGTTCAGCGTGAAGCGAAGCGACACTTTCGGCCACCGCATCGCGGTCAGACATTCCGAGCACTCCGGGAGTGTTCCGGCTACCCATACCTGGAAGCGACGGCAGGGCTGGCATGGCGATCATGTAGAGGATCGCCCAGAATATCGTGCCATACCAAATATACAGCCACCAGCGGGGAAGGGGATTGTTCAGCTCCTTGATGCCGTCCCAGGAATGGCCGGTTGTTTCCACACCGGACAGGGCGTCGATTTCCTTGTCGGTCTCACTCATCTCCAGGTTCCCCTTCATCGAGCGGCCAATGAGCCGCTGCTTGGAATTTTTCCTTGTTTGATGGCCACAGCGCATAGGCGACCGCGACAGCAAACATCAGAACGAAGAAGCCCAGGCCCCATGTCTGGGCAAATTTTGACAGAATCTCATACATGGCCCTGCTCCTTACCTGCGGTTGTCCAGATCGTCGGCTTCATAGGTGGAGAAGTCCACCAGTGTGCCGACCATCTGAAGGTAAGCGACAAGCGCATCGAGTTCGGTGACCTTTTCCGGGTTGCCGTCATAGTCAGCGATCCGGACCGTGCCTTCACGACCTGCAGCTTCCTCATAACGGGCCACGAGCGCATCCTGTGCGTCATAGTCCGCATCGGGATCAGCCTGGGCGATCAGGTCGGCCTGAGCGTTCTCGATCATTTCGTCGGTGTACGGAACCCCTTCAAAGCGAAGTGCCTTGAGGTGGTCGTCAATCGTTTCGAAATGCAGTGTATTATCCGCTAGAAAGGCGTAAGGCGGCATGACCGATTCAGGCACCATGGACTGAGGATCTTTCAGGTGATCCACGTGCCATGTGTCCGAATACTTGCCGCCGACGCGGGCAAGGTCCGGTCCGGTCCGCTTCGAGCCCCACTGAAACGGGTGGTCATACATGCTTTCCGCCGCCAGAGAGTAGTGGCCGTAACGCTCCACTTCGTCCCGCAACGGCCGCACCATCTGCGAGTGGCAGACATAGCAGCCCTCACGGATGTAGACATTGCGGCCAGCAAGTTCGAGCGGCGTGTACGGACGCATCCCCTCAACTTTCTCGATCGTGTTCTCGAGATAGAAAAGCGGTGCGATTTCCACGATCCCGCCGATGGCGACAGTAACCAGGATGCCAAGCGTGAGAGCCAGAGAGTGACGCTCAAGCGTTTCGTGCTTTTTCATCAAGCCCATCAGTAAGTCTCCTATTCAGCGGGCTGGAGCGTCGCGGCGGCCGGTGCATCGACGGGACGGGTGCCTTCAGCGGCAGCGCCGTGGCCGAGAGCCGTGCGGACGAGGTTGTAGGCCATGATCAGCGCACCCGTGAGGTACAGGCCGCCACCCAGGGCGCGGATGATGTAGCTGATGTGCTTGGCTTCGACAGTTTCAACGAAGCTGTACTCAAGGAAGCCGTATTCATTGTATGCACGCCACATCAGGCCTTCGAGGATACCGGCGAAGTACATCGCAACGATGTAGAAAAGGATGCCGATGGTCGCGAGCCAGAAGTGCCATTCGACAAGCTTCAGCGAATAGAGCGACGGACGTTTCCACAGCCACTGCGTTGCACAGTAAAGCGCACCGAAGGAGATGAAGCCGACCCAGCCCATCGAACCTGAGTGTACGTGGGCGATGCCCCACTCGGTGTAGTGCGACAGAGCGTTGACGGCCCGGACACTCATCAGCGGCCCTTCGAAGGTCGACATGCCGTAGAAGGCGAGGGCGACGACCATCATCCGGACAACCGGGTCAGTCCGAAGACGGTCCCATGCACCGGACAGCGTCATCACGCCGTTGATCATGCCGCCCCAGCTGGGCATCCACAGCATTACCGAGAAGGTCATGCCCAGCGTTTGCGCCCACTGCGGCAGAGCCGTGTAGTGCAGGTGGTGCGGACCAGCCCAGATATAGATGAAGATGAGTGACCAGAAGTGCACGATCGACAGACGATAGGAGTACACCGGCCGCTGAACCCGCTTCGGAATGAAGTAGTACATGATGGCCAGAAAGCCCGTGGTCAGGAAGAAGCCCACAGCGTTGTGGCCGTACCACCACTGCGTCAGAGCGTCCTGAACCCCTCCGAAGAGCTGGTAGCTCTTGGAACCGGTCAGCGTGACAGGCACTGTGAGGTTGTTCACGATGTGCAGCATCGCGATCGTGACGATGAAGGAGAGATAGAACCAGTTCGCCACATAGATATGGGGTTCTTTGCGCTTCCAGATCGTACCGAGGAAGACCAGAAGGTAAGCCACCCAGACAATGGTCAGCCAGAGGTCTGCATACCATTCCGGTTCAGCGTATTCTTTGGACTGGGTAACGCCCATCAGATAGCCGGTGCCGGCAATCGCGATGAAGAGGTTGTAGCCCCAGAACACGAACCATGGCCACATGCCGCCAGCCAGGCGAGTCCGGCAGGTGCGCTGGACAACGTAGAAGCTTGTGGCGAGCAGGACGTTGCCGCCGAACGCAAAAATGACCGCTGACGTGTGCAGCGGCCGAAGGCGTCCGAAGTTCGTCCAGCCGAGCTGTTCGAAGTAGAAGATATTGGGGAAGGCCAGTTGGAGGGCGATGATAAGCCCGACCAGGAAACCGGCAATGCCCCAGAACATTGAAGCCGTGACACCGAATTTTACAATCGTGTCTTCGTAGACCGTTTGATCGAATGGATCCCGGTCACCAAGGCTGCCCGCCCAGAGCGCCAGTGCCAGAAGCCCCACCACGGCAAGGCCGAGGAAGAGCCAGGCATGTGCGCCCATAAGTGGATCGGCAGCATGGCTGGCGATCAGCAACGCCAGAATGGCGAAGATGCTGGTAAAAGCCGCGACACTGCCAATGCTGGCGAATGCCGAGGACCGTCTTGTTTGTAACGTGCTCACGTTATTGACCCCCTGCGAGTCGTTGGAATTCTGGCGCCTAATTGCCGGTGTCGACTTCGAACCGGTATACGGTAAACTACGGATGGGCTTCGCTGTCGCATCCGCCTAGTTCACAAATCGTATTGGAACATGCCTGAAGGAGCAAACAGATGACCAAATGGCTGATGGCGGGAACAGCCCTTCTCGTGGCCGGTTTGTTGAAGATCTGGCAGCACACAAACGCTCCAATGACTCTGCAGGACTATCTCGCATTCCGGTGCGGATCCGCGACAGAGGCACATGGCGATTCCTTCCTCACCTTTGCAGGCCATTGCTGGGGGTGTCCGGTAGCAGCGGCAGGGGCAGCGATGGTCGTTTATGCTGCGGTTATGATCATGGCATCGTCGCGTCGTGCTGCGGTGCCGGTTCACCGATAATCACGATTGGCGCCGCTTCTGGCGTAACGTGACACGACTTTCGGGACTTTGAATTTTGAGCGATCTTACCGGCGACGCAGTATCGACTGATCTGGAAGCGCTCCAGCTCCATCTGAGGTCCATTCTGGCTTCCGTGCCAGATGGAATGATCGTGATTGACGAGCACGGCAAGATCCTCGCTTTTTCCAGCGCTGCTGAAAAACTCTTCAATTACAAAGTCGAAGACGTCATTGGTCGAGACGTCAGCCTTCTTATGGGCGGGCATGACGAAGCCAACCATCAAACCTACGTCAATAACTATCTCGAGACCGGCAAACGCCACATCATCGGCGTGGGCCGGGTCGTCTCCGCCAAAAGGTCGGACGGCACGATCTTCCCGGTGGACCTGAAAATCGGCGAAGCGAAGGTCGGCGACCACTACCTCTTCACTGCATTCGTCCGCGACCTGTCGGAGCAGCGTCGCAACGAACTTCGCATGCAGGAGATGCAGGCAGAACTGGTCCATTTCTCGCGCATGAGCGCTGTGGGCACGATGGCCTCGGCCCTGGCTCATGAGTTGAACCAGCCCCTGACAGCCGTCGCTAACTACCTCGAGGCAGCCCGGGACTTGCTGGATTCCGATTCGGAAGACGCCGGGGAAATTCTTCATGAAGCATTGGATGAAGCCTCCCGGCAGGCGGTGCGGGCAGGCGAAATTGTCAGAAAGCTGCGCGGCTATGTGTCCCGCGGAGAGATAGATGCGCGATCAGTTCTCCTGGCGCCGATCCTGATCGATTCGATCGCTCTGGCCCGGATATCAGGCGATATGGCGGACATACCGATCGAAAAGGATATAGAGCCGGATCTTGGCGCGGTTCTGGTGGACCCGATTCAGGTTCAGCAAGTCGCAATCAATCTCCTGCGCAATGCTGCTGAAGCCCTGAATGGCGTGACGGCACCGAAGATGCGGGTAAGTGCGAAAAAGGGTCCGGATTCGTTTATTACCGTGGAGGTTTGCGACAATGGCCCCGGTATGTCCGAAGAGGTTCGAAAAACGCTCTTCAAACCATTCATGACATCAAAGTCCCAAGGCATGGGGCTCGGCCTGTCCATTTGTCAGACAATCGTTGAGGCGCATGGTGGGAAGATCGAAGCTGTTCCTGCGGAGGAAGGTGGGACGTGTTTTCGGTTCACACTTAGGCGTGATACCGCTAGTGCATCTTCATGAGTGAACAAAAACTGATACACCTCGTCGACGACGATGACGCTGTGCGCCATTCGGCAAGCTTCATGCTGCGACATGCGGGGTTTGCCGTAAAAACCTACGCCGATGGCGTGGCCTTTCTCGAAGTTGCAGAAGAGGCGGCCGCAGGCTGCATTTTGCTGGATGTTCAAATGCCACGAATGGATGGGCTTGAAGTTCAGGAGCAGCTCAACGCTCGCGGTATTGCGATGCCCGTGATCGTTCTGACAGGACACGGCGATGTGAATGTCGCTGTGAAAGCTATGAAAGCCGGCGCTGTCGACTTCGTTGAAAAGCCTTATGAAAAACAAACGCTTGTGGATGCACTTAATCGTGCGTTCCAGCGCCTCGAAGAACGTTCTCAACGGGATCTGCTGGTCGATGAGGCGCGAGGCAAAATTGAACATCTGACCCCGCGCGAACGAGAAGTTCTAGAGGGATTGGTGGACGGCCACACGAATAAGTCAATTGCCGACACACTCGATATCTCTCCGAGAACGGTCGAAATCCATCGGGCCAACCTGATGGAAAAACTGGGGGCGACCAGTCTGTCGGGTGTGCTGCGGATCGCGTTTGCTGCTGGCATCGGATTCGATGGCAAGGTTACGGACTAGTACCTAAAGACAGCATACAAGCCATGCGCCAACATACAGGCTCGGTATTCCTGTTGTTGGGTGGCCATGTCGAACGCATTGCTGAACAGACCAAAAAACGTTGCTGTTATTGACGACAGCGAAGCCGTACGACGCTCCTTGGGCGTACTGCTGACAGCGCGCGGTTATGCATCAATGGGTTTTGACGGTGGAGTGCGGTTCCTGGAATCCCCACTTCGAAATTCGTTTGATTACCTGCTCATCGATTACAAAATGGAAGAAATGTCCGGTGTGGACCTTCTCCACGCGTTGCGAGAGGAGGGTGTCGATACGCCGGCAGCAATGGTGTCAGGCTGGGAAACATCCGGTCTTGAGGAGCTCGCGATCAAAGCAGGGTTCACAGCGTTCATCCGCAAACCCATGCTCGATCACATCCTTTTTTCGCTCATTGGACCGCCAGACGGCGGGGAAGGGGTGCCTGTTGGCAACCCGAAAGCCAAAGGCGCTGCTTAATAAATCCTTTCCAGGCGTTTGATAGCAGACAAGCTTGCACCTGATGACGGTTCCGCGATTGCTGAGGCACGATGGGCAGAAGACGTGTGAACGTCAGCTCGGGCCGACAGGACGAATTTACGAGTAAGTCTAAGTACCTGTAATGCCAGTCGTTTTACATCCTCAAGTCGCATAATCATCATTATGGGAAATATGTTTGCCGCTCACGTGGACTGGCTTATAGGACATCCACGACCATCCCATCGAAACCTGGTTCGACATTCGAGGGCAGCTCCCTTTTCAGGGTCTGGTAATCCAGATCGACATGCATATTGGTCAGCACTGCCTTTCGGGGCTTTAGTTCCGCAATCCAGTCCAACGCTTTTGACACGTTGGCATGGGTCGGATGGTCTGTGTATCGCAGCGCATCGATTACGAGAGTGTCGAGATCCCGTAACAGGTCCTTAGTTGGTGACGGCAGGTCGCTCACATCATTGCAGTAAGCAAAATCCCTGATCCGAAATCCCAGACACCTGATGCGGCCATGCTCCATGTCGAAGGGTAGAAGGTCGATTTCCCCGCCAGCCCCCCAAACCGAAAACGTTTCTCCCGGAGCGATATCCGGCTGCAGATCAAGAATAGGCGGATAGCCGCCCTTGCCTTCGAAGCAATAGTCAAAGCGGCGCGTCAGAATTTCCCGGGTCGCCTCATTCATATATGTTGGGAGCGCGGCCCGTCGCCGGATCACCAATGGCCGGATGTCATCGATACCATGTACCTGATCCGCATGTTCATGCGTGTAGACCAGCGCATCAAGATTGGTGACGCCAGCCTCCAGGAGCTGCTCTCTCAGATCGGGCGACGTATCTATCAGGACGGAAGTCCGCCCTCCGGATTCCAGCTCTTTCTCGATCAGCACACAGCACCGGCGACGCCTGTTCTTTGGTTCCAAGGGATCACATGCGCCCCAGTCGCCTCCTACGCGCGGCACTCCGCCAGATGACCCGGTACCGAGCAGCGTACAGCGCATACCTGCGCTCATGATGCGGTTACCTTACTGAACAAACGGATCGCATTCTCTTCGGTAATCTGTTTCACCTCGTCAGAGGACATGCCTTTTAGGTCCGCGAGTGCGTCCGCAACGAATGGTAGGTAAGCAGGTTCGTTCCTTCTCCCGCGCATTGGCACTGGAGCCAGATAAGGACAATCTGTTTCCAGAATAATTCTATCCATCGGGACGTCGGCGATCACAGCTCGAACCTCCCCGGCGCTCTTGAATGACAGAATTCCAGACACGGACACATAAGCCCCCAACGCCAAAGCGCGCTGGGCCAAGTCTGCGCCTCCCGTGTAGCAATGAAGCAAAGGCTGAAAAGCGCCTTTCTGGAACTCCTTCTCCAGAATATCCGCCATAAGATCATCTGCTTCGCGCGTGTGCAGGATTAGTGGCAAGCCGGTATTCCGTGCGGCAGCAATATGCTTCTGAAGGCTCTCAACCTGATCCTTCTCGGCGCTGTAGCCGTAGTGAAAGTCGAGACCCGTTTCGCCGATTGCGACCACTTCCGGATTTGAAGCCGCGTCGATCAGTTGCTCCACCGTCAGGCTTCCAAAGTCCTTCGCGTGATGCGGGTGAACCCCCGCAGAACACCAGATATCATCGTTCGCCTGCGCGATGGAGAGAATAGCGGGAAAATTGTCAAAACGGTCGCAAATTGCCAGGAACCGGCTGACACCTACGCTCCGCGCGCGCGTCAGCACTTCCTCCAGATCGTCCGCAAACGGTTCACCGTGTAAATTTACGTGAGTATCAAACATAAAGTGCGATCTAGTGTCGGTCTGGTGCAGACAAAAGTCCCGAGATGAGTTTCGCGGCCGCCTGCTCCGGGTCCATGTTCAGTTCATCCGTCTCACCGATCAGTGAGACTGCACTCAACCACTTACGAGAGCGTTGTGGCGATTCAATCGCGGTATCGGCCAGCCTGGACAATACTTCGTCCCTGAAGGCGGCGAACGCAGCGCTGTCGGTTCCCGCTGCCTGAATGGCGCGGGTCACGATAGCGTCGTTGGGTCGAGGCATGGATTTCATAAGCGTGCGAGCCGCGTTGGTCGCGATCCGGCAAGTTTCTGATGATCGTTCGACAGCAAGGCCAGGCCGCCCATGATGAATTTCTGAAGCATTGCCGCCAAAACCCTCCAGCTGAAGAACTGCCTCCATATCTTCCCGTTCAAGGGGGCGAAGACGCAGCGTTCGGCAGCGCGACCGGATCGTTGGCAATACGGGTCTCGATCCATGATTGATAAGGAACATCATGGCTGCGTTTGGAGGCTCTTCCAGCGTCTTCAGGACAGCGTTTGCTGAATTGCGATTCAATTCGTCCAGCGAGTCGACGATCCCTACACGCCATCCGCCAAGGGCTGGACGGTAGGTAAAGAACTCATTGAAAGCACGGATTTGTTCGATCGAAATATCCTGCTTCAGCTTTCCCTTGTCATTCAGTTCGCGTGTCAGAACGCGAAGATCCGGATGTCCGCCAGATAGGCACCGGGACATGACAGGATCATCCTGTGGTGCATCGAACGGGGCATCCGCTGGTCCGCGGGCGCCAAGCAGCCAGGCGGCGCACCGCAAGGCGAACCGCGCCTTTCCAATGCCTGACGGTCCTTCAATCATCCAAGCGTGGTGCATCCGGCCGCTTGCTGCCGCGAATTCAAAGGCGCTTTGCGCTTCCGCATGGCCGATAAGAGGCAGGGCCGCCGTCATGATGGCAAACCCTGTTTCTGTCCCAGTAGTCGGGACTCAATTTCGTGCCAGGCGTAGTTCGCCACCTCACTGGGGCTGCGTGAGGCATCCAGCAACATGCATCGCTCTGGCTCGCTTCTGGCAACATCAATAAACGCCTGTCGAACGGCCTCGTGAAATGCCCGGTCGCGTAACTCGAAGGCATCGGCATCTCCTCCGCGTTCTGCGCGGCGGCTGGCGGCCTGCTCCACGGGCGCATCCAGTACGAGCGTTAAGTCAGGGTTGGTTTCACCGAGGACAGAGCTTTCCAGCATTCGGAGGACGTCAATTCCGACGCCATTTTGAACGCTCTGATAAACTCTCGTTGAGTCAGCGAACCGATCACAAAGGACCCAGCTTCCAGCTGCCAGGGCGGGTCTTATTTTTTTCTCCAGATGATCCGTGCGCGCTGCATTCATCAGCAGAGCCTCGGCCATGGAAGACCAGACCTGTCCCTTCGGAGGATGCAGGACAAGGTTTCGGATTTCTTCGGCCAACTCGGTGCCACCCGGCTCTCGAGTGAGCACGACCGTCTGACCTGTTGCCTCCAGCTTGTCGCGCAATGCAGCCAGCAAGGTCGACTTGCCGGTTCCTTCACCGCCTTCCAGCGTTATGAAGCGTCCACGGCTCACGACTGGCTTTCGCTGCCGCCGAGCATGTGGCTAAGCCCTTCAATCGCTCGGCCGAAAAAGCCGAGCTTTGCGACGTCCGCGTCAGCTAGGATCGGTGCTTCCACTGGCTTCTGACCCGCAATTGTGATGACCAATTTTCCGATGTCATCGCCTTTTTTTACGGGAGCTTCGATTGGGCCAGGCAGGACGATTTCGGCTGTCGCTTTTTCCATGCTGGCCTTGTAGCCGGCGACCCGAACTTCACCTGCGAGCTTCACCGGGATCGTCTGTGTTTCACCAAGCCAGACCGGAACGCCAGGCAGATCAACCGAATCCGGTGTCAGGGTCTTCAGGTCAAAACTGTTGAACGCGATCCGCATGAGGCGCTCGCCTTCGGCGGCTCTCGCAGCCATGGAGGGCAACCCATTGATGACGATCGTCCGACGAATGCCATCGCGGACAGCCGATGCGGTCAGACCGTAACCCGAAACCTCGAGATGTCCGGTTTTCACGCCATCGGCGCCGGACACTTCCAGAAGCGGGTTTCTGTTCGCCTGGGTAAAGTCCCGCCACGTGTAGGAAGGCAGCGAATACCAGGCATAGTATTCGGGATAATTGTCGATTGTCAGCTTGGCGAGTTTGGCGAGATCTTCGGCAGAGATCACGTGCCCAACCGCTTCCAAGCCTGTGGAATTCAGGAAGTTTGCAGAATTGAGACCCAGTTCATGAGCCAGACTGGTCATCCGGCGCGCGAAGGCTTCTTCTGAACCAGAGATATTTTCAGCCAGTGTAATACAGGCATCATTGCCCGACATGATGATAATGCCATGAAGCAGTTCTTCGACAGTTGGCGTATCGCCGGGCGCGAGCCCCATTGTCGACGTCCCGGAAGGGAACCCGCCTTCACGCCAGGCATTTTCGCTGACGGTGAACTTGTCACTCATCGAAAGCTCGCCACGTCGAACCATTTCGAAAACCGTATAAGCGGTCATCATCTTGGTCATGGAGGCAGGGACCATCGGCTCTTCACCAGCCTTTGAAAAAAGGATGGCGCCAGTTTCGTGGTCCATGATGACGGCGTGCGTTGCCGGCGTATCCAGGATCTGAGCGTTTGCGAAACCTGCAATGCCTGCGACAGCGAAAGCCGCTGCGGCGACGGTGTTCCGGGCAATCTTCGGCAAATTCATGGAAGGGGCCTCCAACGTTCTGTTCGGTGGCCGGAATCAGATCCGGCCCCATTTCCGATTAAACAGAAAAAAGGGCCGGTTTGTGGTCAGGGTCAATGGTGCCGCGTGCTGTTATTCGCCAACAACGATGCGCCCTTGCGAGATACCAGCATAGGAAAGGTCATTCCGTGCGCGCTCCGCTTCAGACCGGCTGAGCAACGGGCCAACGCGAACACGGAAGTAATCTGCACCGTTCACACGTGCCGGCACGATCGTTACTGGCAGAGATGCCTGAACGCGATTGCTGAGGGTCTGCGCATTCGAAATGTCGGTGAAAGACCCGATCTGAACGAAATAGTCGCCCGCATCTGCGGCTGGTGCGGGAGCACTGTAGGTATAGGTTCGCGTTTCCTCGCGCGGCTGTGGCGCCACCGGAGCGGGTTTATATGCAACTGGGGCAACATAGTCAGCTGCCTCATAAGACGTGCTCGAAGCCATTTGCGGTGCTGGTTCCGGTGAGGACGAGGCGGCCCCCGCTGGCGCTGCGCCGAGATAGCGAACGCGGAGTGTAGCCTTCCCTGCCCCGTTCATGCCGAGTTCGTTTGCGGCGCGCGGTGAAACCTGCAGCGAAGCGCCGTCTTCAAACGGGCCGCGATCGTTAACGCGCAACACGACTTCCTGGCCAGTTTCCGTATTCACGACCTGAATGAGACTCGGCAAAGGCAGGGTGGGATGAGCAGCCGTCATGGCGTTCGGATCAAATGTTTCGCCATTGGCGGTCGGCAGGCCGTTGAATTCCGCACCATAGACAATTGCGACGCTCGTTTCGTCAAACACCGGAACGGGCTCACTGGAAACGGCATATGCTGCGGCCGGAGTGAGCGTCCGGGCGGCAGGTTGGTATGATGACAGAGAAACTGCAGGAGCTGCAGGTGCCGGGGGTGGCGGTGTGACCGGCTGAAGGCTCTCCAGCGGCTCGCTTTCCACAGCAGACACGGACCGCTGGGCTTCAATGCGCGCAGCAGCCGCACGTGCGTCGAAGCTGTTCGGGCTCGTACCGGAAACGGTAGAATAGTTCGGTGTGGGGGCCTCAATGCTCGCATATTCGCGGGCAGCCGGTTCCTGATATTGGGGGCCCTGCTCTGCCGTCATGCCAGAGCTTTCAACCGCACCGGCAGGGCCCGGATAACGGAACTGAATGCGCGCCTGCTTCTTCTGCTTTGCATCTGGAGCGCGGCTCGGCTCGATGTACTGCGGCTTGCCTTCCGGATAAGGCGACGTTCCAGTGGCATAGACAATCGGAGCCGGGTCGCGCTTGCCAGCATGAGCCGGAGCAGCGAGGGCAAGTGCAATCGCGCCGGTAAGGACCAGCGACGGGAAATGCAGCGATTTCGATGCGGAAGAAACGGTCTTCAAGGTTCACCTCATTCTGAGCTGCGGGTCATTCTATGACCCTTTGGGACGGCTTTTCTGCCCTCCAGCGAACCCTCTGTAGCATAGTGTGGTGCAGGCCTTATGAACCTCACCTGAAGGATCCTAAGAATACGGTTACCGCTTGTTTACGGGTTTTCAAGCTGCACTCTTGCCGTTTGCCATAAACACAGGTGAAGAGGTGCGACATCAATCAGAGCGAGAGCTGGCCCAGAACCGCCCCGCAGGAGGAATACACCAGATGCAGCATAGAATGGGCAAAGGCCCCCTGCTCGATGCGCGTGGCCGGTTGGTTGAGCGCGGATGGGCAATCGAAGAAGTCCGGCAGTACGAAAGATCGGCCATCCGGACGAACGGTCTCCGGATCAAGGAGTGGGACTATTACTGCATCCTCACGCCGGACTACGGCCTGGCCCTCACGGTGGCCGACAACGGCTATCTCGGGTTTCTGGGCACTTCCTGGATGGACCTGAAGACCGGGACAGCCGTTAATGATGGTGCCGTCATCCCGTTTCCCATGGGCCGAATGGGTTTGCCGCAATCCGCAGACCGCGGAGACATCGTCCAGAACCACAAGGACATGTCGCTCAGCTTCCTCCATGAGCCCGGCGGACGCCGTTTGATCGTTGACGCGCCGCGTTTTGACGGAGGCCGGGGCCTGAAGGGCGAATTGTGGCTCGCCCAGCCGCCGATGGACCGGATGGTCATCGCCACGCCTTTCCCGAACGCATCCAAGGCTTTTTATTACAATCAGAAAATCAACTGCCTGCCCGCCAAAGGCGAGATCGTGATCGGCGGAGACACCTTCCGGTTCAGCCCGGATTCCGCTTTCGGCGTCCTGGACTGGGGGCGCGGTGTGTGGACCTACAGCAATGTCTGGTACTGGGGATCGGCCTCCGGAATGTGCGAAGACCGCTGCGTTGGCTTCAATATCGGTTACGGCTTCGGCGACACGTCGTCAGCGTCCGAAAACATGGTGTTCGTGGATGGTAAGGCCCACAAGCTCGATCAGGTAACCTTCCACATGCCGGATGGGTCACCGGATAGCGCTCCGTGGCGCTTCACCAGCAATGATGGCCGCTTCGAATTGAACTTCGACCCGATCGTCAATCGCCACCACACGACGAATCTCGGCCTGTTCAAAACCTCACAGGATCAAGTGTTCGGCACATTCTCCGGCAATGTAAAACTGGACGACGGTTCGGTACTGAAGATTGAAAGACTTCCCGGTTTTGCGGAAGAAGTCCGCAACCGCTGGTAATGCGAAAAGGCCGGTTCTGAGGACAAATCAGATTTGCTGGCGGAGGAGGAGGCCGCGATACCCTGCTCCGCCAACTTCCATAGTCCACCGATTTTCCTTTTAAAACACAGTGAATAAGGGCCAATTCTTCCGCATCCTTCCATGACAAACCGCTGCCAACCGCATATATTGGGCGGGTATAAGGATGGGTAAAACATGGCTCGCATGCTCAATCGGCTAACTGCCAACCAGATCAAGGCCGCCAAGGGCAAACAGATGCTCCCTGATGGCGGCGGCCTGTATCTCCAGGTGACATCAGACGCAGGCAAGTCATGGCTGTTCCGGTACCGCTGGAAGGGCAAGCGCCCCGAGATCGGCCTTGGCCCCTACCCCGCCGTGACGCTGGCCGAAGCACGCCGACGGGCAGATGTGGCAAGGGCCGCCCTTGCAGAGATGCCGCCGCTAGATCCGAAGGTGGCTCTGAGAGATACAGGTGAGCCGTCTCCCGCCTTTGCGGACTGGGCCGAGGAATGGCTATCCACCAATCTCGAAAGCTTCAGCAATACCAAGCACCGCCAGCAATGGCGCAATACGCTGCGCGACTATGCCCAACCGCTAAGGGACAAGCCGGTAGACGCCATCGAAACCGAGGATGTGCTTGCCTGCCTCCAGCCCATCTGGGCCGATAAACGGGAAACAGCCCGCAGGGTGCGCGGTAGGATCGAAAAGATCCTCGATGCCGCAAAGGCGAAAGGACTTCGGGAAGGCGAAAACCCTGCCCGGTGGCGGGGACATCTCGATTCCTTGCTTCTGGACCAAAGGAAGCCGGTAAAGCACCACGCTGCCATGCCTTGGGCTGAAGTGCCCGCTTTCATGCGGCGCCTAGTTGCCAGCGATGCACTGAGTGCAAAGGCACTTGCCTTCCTTGTCCTGACAGGCGTTCGTTCATCTGAAGGGCGAGGCGCGCTTTGGGCTGAAATCGACAAGGAAGCCCGCCTGTGGACGATCCCGCCGGAACGCATGAAGGAACCACGCGAACACCGCGTGCCCCTCAGCGATGCCGCAATGGGTATTCTCGAAGGATTGGATCCGGCCCTGACCGGGAGCCATGTTTTTCCGGCGCAGCGGGGCGATGGATGCATAACTGAAACGAGCCTCCGCAAGACGATGGCACGTTATGGTGGCGGCGACTTCACCCTGCATGGCTTCCGCTCTGCCTTCCGAGACTGGGCCGGTGAAAACACTGCCTTCCCGAGAGAGGTGGCGGAGCTCGCGCTGGCCCATGCTGTAGGCAATGCGGTGGAGCGCGCTTACCGCCGCGGCGATGCCCTGGAGAAAAGGCGCGCGCTTATGCAAGCGTGGTCGGATCATTGCTTGGGCGAGGCGACCGGCAAGGTGGTGCGGTTACATGGGTAAAACCGGCGCCACGCCCAACGATAAGGTTTATCCGCGGCACTTCCTCAAGATGCGATGGAAATTTCCGTTAGCGAGCCAGCCTACCCAAGCAGCGATAATAGCATTCTCAAAGCGGCTCTACCGTTCATCTGGCGTTGCCCGCAGCCCAATATTCATGAGGCGTGAACCAGTTCTCGACAGTAGGTTTCTTGCGCGCAGCAACAGTCCGGTCCGCCTTAAACCGAGGCATCTCGAAGATCTGGCAGAGGTGGTTGAATATGCTGCTTGGCTTGTTGGTAGGCAGCACGTGCAAAATGCTTTCTCCCGAGAATATGAGGACGGAGAGACGTACAGCGTTCGCCTCCTGCTAGCTCTTCTGAGTGATATAGATGCCGTCGAAGAAAGGCGCCGCACCTCGGCGTTGTCCAAATCGGAAGCCTTTGCCGTTGCAAACCATGCGGCCGTCCATCCCGGTAAACCGACGTTAGCGAGTAAAGTTCTTTGGATGGAGGTCCTGTCGGCACTTTACTGGCTTTCTTTGACTGAGAAGAAAGCCACCGCTCAGAACTGGCTTCGGGCGCTATTGATAAAACAGGGATTTGATAAGGCCAGTCCACGCAGCATGGACAAATGGCTTGAGTGCCTGGCTGGTGACTTTTATTCCGACACTCGGGCGCCAGCTGATCTGCAAAACGTAAAGTATCAAAAGCTATCGGAAGTGCCTGAGCAGGTGCGGTTTACACCGGCACTCGCAGGTTATTGCGCATATTGCCAGTTTGTTTGGTTTCGAGGGGACGAATATGTCATTGCGTCGGCGGCCCCCACTGCACCGCCGCACCTTCGTGATCTTTGCCCGGGTCACGAAAAAATCGACGCGATTGATGCTTTCGATGCCTACGATGCATGGGTGAAAACTTGCGAGGAGGCAGGGTGGCGCGGGTGGACAGATAGGCGCGTAAAAGACGAGACCGTGCGCCGGGCGTTTCAAGATATTGCTGAGCGGGTGATCGTTCCGCTCGCACTTATTGTGAACGGCGGAAATCAATAAACGTCAAAACATCAAAGACATAGACTCGCAAAAAGTGTCGATAGCTCTGCGAGCTAATTCTTTCCAAATTATCCGTACACGCCCACGCAATCCCGCGTGGCGAGTATGGAGACAGAAATGATCCCAACCGAACGGATGGCGTATTCTATACCGGACGCCTGCGATGCCTCGGGATTTGGAAAGAGTTCGATCTACGAAGCAATCGCCAAAAACGAACTCCGGGCCCGGAAGATGGGCTCTCGGACGTTCATCATGGCAGATGACCTGAAGGCATGGCTCGAAGCCCAACCTGAAGCGCAGATCACCTACACGAAAGCCTGAAAGCAAAAGCCCGCCCCGTGTGGCGCGGAGCGGGCTCGAATTGCGTCTTGCCAGGCGCGTCACCCAATC